>JBGVHY010000202.1:0-3366 GCA_045122755.1 Acutalibacteraceae bacterium
GCCCGATCTCTCAGGCAAAAGGACAGATGGTAAATTTTATAGTTCTGCTTTAAAAGGGTATTGTTATTTGCAATACCCTTTTTATATTAATTTAAAAAAGAAAGGGTTTGAAGTATGAAAAGAAAATTATCACTTTTAGCATTGATTTTATCTTTTATGCTCATTTTCTGCAGTTGTGATTTTGTTGATTCCGTAACAAATGTAAACGACAAAATCAACGGTTTCGTATGGGGTTGGTTTGGCGTAATCTTGCTTGTAGGTACAGGTATTATTATGACTATACTTACAAAGGTTTTCCAGATTACTCATATCGGTCATTGGTTTAAAGAAACCTTGGGAAGTCTTTTTGATAAAAATGTAACTTCTCATACAAAAGACAAGGGAACAATTTCACAGTTCCAGGCGCTTTGTACTGCTCTTGCAGCTACAATCGGTGTTGGTAATATCGCAGGTGTTGCTGCGGCTATCGTAATAGGTGGTCCGGGTGCTGTATTTTGGATGTGGGTTGCCGCGTTCTTCGGTATGATGACTAACTATTCCGAAAACGTTCTCGGTATTTTCTACCGCAGAAAGAATAGCCAAGGCGAATGGTCAGGCGGTGCAATGTACTATTTGCGAGACGGTTTAGGCTCAAAGAAGGGCTGCAAAACAATCGGAAAGATTTTAGCAGGTCTTTTCTCGGTATTCGCGTTACTTGCCTCTTTCGGTATCGGTAATATGGGTCAGGTTAATAAAATCGTTGCTAACTTTGTAGGCGCTTTCCCTTCAGAAACTCTTAGCTCTACACAGGTAATGGGTGTTGACCTTTACAACGTTATTATCGGTCTTGCACTTATGATAATTGCGGCTGTAATCGTTATCGGCGGTGTTAAGAGAATTGCAGCTGTTGCTGAAAAAATCGTTCCGTTTATGGTAGTTTTATTCGTACTCGGTTCACTTATCATTATCGGTGTAAACTATAACCATATCGGTGCTGCTTTTGCTGCTATCTTCAAAAATGCATTTACTTCAAATGCAGCTTGGGGCGGTGCAGGCGGATTTGTTCTCGCAACCGTTATTCAGGCAGGTTTTAAACGCGGCGTATTCTCAAATGAAGCAGGTCTTGGCTCATCTGTAATGGTACATAGTAACTCAAATGTTAAAGAGCCTGTTAAACAGGGTATCTGGGGTATTTTCGAGGTATTCGCTGATACAATGGTTGTTTGTACAATGACAGCGCTCGTTGTTCTTACTTCAGGCGTTATTGACCTTGAAACAGGTATTATGGCAGAAGGCACAAGCGGTGATGCAACGCTCGTTGCTAAAGCGTTTGATACAATTTTCACTGTCGGCGGAGTAAATATCGGCAGTATGTTTATCGCTATTGCAATTCTTCTCTTCGCTTTCACAACCGTTCTCGGCTGGTCACACTACGGCACCAAAGCATGGGAGTACCTCTTCGGCACAAAATCAACTATTATTTACAGAGTTGTTTTCGTTCTTATGATTATGAGCGGTGCGGTTATGACATCTTCACTTGCTTGGGATATATCCGATACTTTCAACGGTCTTATGATGATTCCTAACTTGATCGGTGTGCTTTCACTTTCAACTCTTGTTATGAAAATCACAAAGAACTATGTTGACAGAAGGTTAAAGAAAAAAGAAGGTATCAAACCAATGCTTTCTTATGATAATGAAATCCAGCTTGAACAGGAAGCCGCTATGAAGGCTGACGGCGAGCTTTAAAAAGGAGTAAACAAAATGAACTTACAGCTTTTAGCATTTATCCTTTATTTATGTTTAATGCTTGGTATTGGTTTGCTTTTCTTTGTCAAATCAAATAAAAATAAGGGAAGCGGCGATAAAGAGTATTTCTTAGGCGGCAGACAGATGGGACCTTATGTTACAGCTATGAGTGCTCAGGCATCTGATATGTCGGGTTGGTTGCTTATGGGCTTCCCGGGCAGTATCTTAGCTTTTGGCTTCGGTCAGGTATGGGTTGGTATCGGTTTAGCTCTCGGTACAATCGCGAACTGGATTTTTGTAGCTGCCCGTCTTCGCAGATTTTCAAAAGCGGCTAACGATTCTATCACTCTCCCACAGTATCTTACAAACAGATTTGCAACCTCCAATCGCGCTTTGCAGATTATTTGCGCGGTAATTTTCTTAGTATTCTTTACACTTTACGTTGCATCGAGCTTTAATGCAGGCGCAAAGGTGCTTATGCAGGTTGTTCCACAGTTAGACGGCAATATGTCACTTGCAGTACTTATCTTCGCAGTGATTATTATTATCTATACTTTTCTCGGCGGCTTTAAGGCTGTTTGCTGGACCGACTTTTTCCAAGGGTTAATGATGCTTATTGCAATTCTTGCAGTTCCGATTATAATTCTTATTACAAAAGACCCTGATTTTTCAGCGCTTTCAGTTCCGATTGGCGACTATGTTTTTGAAACATCTCCGTTTTCGGTAAAATGGCAGGATATCGTTTCAGGTCTTGCTTGGGGTCTCGGTTACTTCGGAATGCCTCATATTCTTGTAAGATTTATGTCTATTGAAAAACCGAGTATGATTAAAAAGTCCGCTACCGTTGCGATTATCTGGGTTATTTTATCTCTTGGCGCAGCTGTTGCAATCGCATTCTTAGGCAGAATGATTATCGACCCGCAGTTCTTACTCGATGGTAAACAGGAAACAATCTTTATCTATCTTGTGAATATGATTTTTGATAACGGTTTCTTGATATTTATTGCAGGTATTCTTCTTTCAGCTATAGTTGCAGCGGCTATGTCAACTGCTGACAGTCAGTTGCTCGTTGCATCAAGCTCATTTACATCAGATATCTATAAACCTGTTTTCAGAAAAAATGCGTCTGATAAAGAGGTGCTCTGGGTAGGCAGAATTGTAGTATTGATCGTTGCGGTTATCGCTTATTTCATCGCAAGCAGTAACTCAGAGGGTGCATCAAGTATTATGGATATGGTAGGAAACGCATGGGGTGGCTTTGGATCAGCCTTCGGCGGTGTAATTATCCTTTCTGTATTCTGGAAACGCTTTACTTACAAAGGTGCAGTCGCAGGTGTAGTTGCAGGTGCGGTTGTTGACGTTGTATGGCTTGTATTCCTTACATCTTCGACAGGAGTTTACGAATTGCTTCCGGGCTTCTTCGCAGGACTTATCGTGGCAATCGTGGTTTCACTTGTTGATAAGAAACCTAGTGACGAAGTTCTTAAAATTTATGCAACCGCAACCGATAAAACAATTGATGAATAAAGCTTAGAATTAAAAAAATGCAGTCCGAAAGGACTGCATTTTTTGTATGCTTTTAATTTATTCTGATAACATATTTTTAGGCAAGAAGTACCATTTGCCGCCGATTTCTGC
>JBGVHY010000203.1:0-2289 GCA_045122755.1 Acutalibacteraceae bacterium
ATGCTCACATCTAAGTAACTCTCAGTTTTTTCTATTTGCAGTTCGGAGTACTCGAATGTAGTATAAGAAAGCCCATGACCGAATGAATAAATAGGCTTTATTCTTCCGTCATCATATTTACAAGTCCAAGGGTCGGTATCAGTAGCAGCCGGTCGACCTGTGTTTGGATGATTATAATATGAAGGACATTCACCTGATTTATACGGGAAATTTGATGTAATCTTTCCGCAAGGATTGAATCTTCCGAAAATAATATCAGCCAGCGCTTCACCCATTTTTGTGCCGAGCTGCCAAGCTTCTACAATTGCATCTGCAGACTGGTCAACTTCGGGAATACACAAAGGTCTGCCGTTATAAAGAACACAGATAAAAGGTTTCCCTAATTCTTTTAAGCGTTTTACTACGCTTTTCTGTGATTGGGGCAATGAAATATCGGCATAAGAATGAGCCTCACCACTCATATGACGGCTTTCACCGAGAACAGCAATAATCAAATCTGCATTTTCAGTTGCTGTTTTGAATTCATCTTCATTTAGTTCGTCTTTTACACCGTAACATCTTGTGTATTGAACGCCTTCTTTGCAAAGAGCATCTTTTAATGTTACTGTGTGTTCATCTTTGGCGTATAATGTCCAACAACCATAATTTTCAGAAATTGAATCACTAAGTTCACCGATAAGCGAAATATTTTTATGTTTTTCTTTATTTATCGGCAATACACCGTTGTTTTTAAGCAATACCGTCGAATGTAATGCAGCTTTTTTTGCAAGAGCCAGATGTTCATTAGTACAAGAAACTTCATTCAATTTTTTAAAATCACAATAAGGATTATCGAAAAGTCCTAAAGCGAATTTTAATCTTAAAATGCTTTTTACAGCTTCATTTATATTATCAATTTGTACTTCGCCCTTTTCGACCAACTCCTTAAGGCAGTCAAAATAGGTGCTGGAGTTCATATCAATATCAACTCCTGCGCATAGTGCATCTCTTGCCGCTGCATATTTATCTTTTGAATATCCGTGTACTGTAAGTTCCTTAACTGCAGTTGCATCACTTACAACAACGCCGTCAAATCCCAATTCATCGTGCAAAACGTTTTTAATCAGCAATTTGTTTGCAGTCATTGGCACACCGTTTATATCATTAAACGAGGTCATAATTGATGCAATACCGGCCTCAACAGCTCTTTTAAAAGGTGGCAGATACACATCATAAAGCTTTGACAAACTCATATCAACCGTATTGTAATCTTTACCGCCTTCGCAAGCACCATAAGCAAGAAAATGTTTTGCGCAAGCAGCTATTTTAGAGTTATCCGACAAGTCATCTCCTTGAAAACCTCGTACCTTGCGTTCAGCGTAATTACCGGCTAAAAAAGGGTCTTGTCCCATACTTTCGGCAATTCTGCCCCAACGTGCATCACGGGATATGTCCAGCATAGGTGCAAACACCCAGTTAATTCCTGCTGCTCTGGCTTCTTCTGCTGCCACTGAAGCCGTCTGTTCAAAAAGTTCATCGTCGAAACTGCAACTTTCCGCTATCGGAGTAGGAAAGACTGTATTGAATCCATGAATAACATCACATCCGATAAGGAGCGGTATGCCCATTCTTGATTCTTCAATAGCAATTCTCTGCAATCGGTTGATTTTATTAGGATCAGAAAGAGCCAAAAATGAACCGATTTCTCCATTTCTTATTTTATCTTCATTTTTATCAAGAATCTTATCGGTCTTAGAAAGTTCGTACTCTTCTTGAGTTATTCTACCTGTTTCAAGCATTTTTTTAAGCTCTGCTTCAGGAATATCAAATGCGCCGACAGGAGAAGGTCCTATTTGATGAAGCTGACCTATTTTTTCTTCTAAAGTCATTTTATCAATTAAATTATTTATTTTTTTCTCTGTTTCATCTGTTAATAATTTGCTTTTTAAATTCATAAAAACCTCTTCTAATTTTATGTAATTACTATATTATCATAAAAGCATGAAAAAATCCACACTTTATTTGATTTTTGACTTTAAAACTTGTAATGTTAGACTTTGGTTGGTCTTAATTATTAAAATACCCTTGCAATTATCGGCGATTTATGATAAAATATCGCTTGTTGAGAATATCCGGGTGTGGCGAAGTTTGGTATCGCGCTTGAATGGGGTTCAAGAGGCCATGGGTTCAAGTCCCGTCACTCGGACCACTAGAGTAGGTTTTCTAACCTACTCTTTTTTATGCTAACTTACTCCAAAAAACCTTTATTTATAAGGGTTTTTGGCGGTTTAGGGCAAGTTAAGCTAGAAT
>JBGVHY010000204.1:0-4240 GCA_045122755.1 Acutalibacteraceae bacterium
TGGCTGCTTCGTCAGTGTCCAAAGGTGTTAAATCTTCCTTTCCTAGATACAGTTGGCAGAGCTGACAGAGAAATTGCTATTGATGTTTATATTTCAGAAGATGACGAAGATGTTTTGGCTGATGGTATCTGGCAGACATTATTCACTGAGAAACCTGAGCCGTTTACTAAAGCTGAACAGAAAGAATATCTTTCAAAAATCAGCGGTGTAGCACTTGGTTCAGATGCATTTTTCCCGTTTGGCGACAATATCGAAAGAGCTGCAAGAAGCGGTGTTTCTTATATTGCTCAGCCCGGCGGTTCTATCAGAGATGATAATGTTATTGAAACCTGTAATAAACACGGTATGGCAATGGCATTTACAGGTATGAGATTATTCCATCACTAATTTCGAGAGGTAATTCAAATGAAAGTAATGGTTGTAGGTGGTGGCGGAAGAGAACACGCTATCATCAAAAAACTTAAAGAAAGCAGTAAAATATCCGAGATTTACGCACTTCCCGGTAACGGCGGAATTGCAAAAGATGCTACATGTATTGATATCAAAGCAACAGATATTCAGGGAATTACTGATTTCGCTAAAAATAATAAAATTGATTTTGCAGTTGTAGCACCCGATGACCCGCTTGTACTAGGCGCGGTAGACTCACTTGAATACATCGGAATTCCTTGCTTTGGCCCTAACAAACAAGCTGCAATTATTGAAGGTAGTAAGGTTTTTTCAAAAAATCTTATGAAAAAATACAATATTCCTACTGCTGCTTACGAAGTGTTTGAAAATGCAGATGAAGCGCTTAAATATCTTAAAACCGCACCTATTCCGACGGTTATTAAGGCTGACGGGTTGGCGCTTGGTAAAGGCGTTATTATTGCTATGACACGTGAAGAGGCAATCGAAGGCGTAAAATCTATTATGGAAGATAAAATTTTCGGTGCAAGCGGTAACAAAATTGTTATTGAAGAATTTTTAGAAGGACCTGAGGTTTCTGTTCTTTCGTTTACAGACGGAAAAACAGTCGTTCCTATGATTTCTTCAATGGACCACAAACGCGCGCTTGATGGTGATAAGGGCTTAAATACAGGTGGCATGGGAACGGTTGCTCCTAATCCTTATTACACAAAAGAAATTGCCGATGAATGTATGGAAACAATCTTCAAGCCTACAATTGAGGCTATGAACAAAGAAGGAAGAAGCTTCTCAGGTTGTCTTTATTTTGGACTTATGATTACTAAAAACGGTCCTAAAGTTATTGAGTACAACTGCCGTTTTGGTGACCCTGAAACTCAGGTTGTTTTACCCCTTCTTAAAAGTGATTTATTTGAAATCATGCTTAAAATAGCTGATAAAAAGCTTGATGAAGCCGAGGTTGAATTTTCTGATGAATACGCTTGTTGCGTAGTTGTGGCTTCGGAAGGTTATCCTAAAAAGTATGAAACAGGCAAGGTTATGACATTGCCTGAAGATAAAAATATCTATGTTGCTGGAGCGAAGCTCCAAGACGATAAGCTTCTTACAGCAGGCGGTCGTGTGCTCGGCGTAACTGAAGTTGCGGATACGCTTGAGAATGCGATTAACAAAGCATATGAAACCGTAAAAGAGGTTTCTTTTGAAAACGCATACTACCGCAAGGATATCGGTCAGAGAGCTTTAAAAGCATAGGGGAGGAAAAGTCTTGGTTTATAGAGTTTTTGTTGAGAAAAAAGACGGGCTTCAGAACGAAGCTAAATCTTTAAAATCCGAAATTAATAAATTATTGCAGATAAAAGGTCTTGCAAATCTTCGTATTTTAAACAGATATGATGTTGAAAATATTGACAAGGATTTGTTTGATTACTGCAAAACAACTGTATTTTCAGAACCACAGCTTGATAATATCAGTGATACACTTGAAAATGACAGTGATTATATTTTCGCAGTTGAATATTTGCCTGGTCAGTTTGACCAGAGAGCAAATTCTGCATCAGAATGTATTCAGTTAATTTCAAAATCAGAGCGTCCTGATGTTAGAACTGCTAAAATTTATATGCTTTACGGTGATTTGACTGAGGAAAATATCGCTGAAATTAAAAAATATGTTATCAACCCTGTTGAAGCCAGAGAGGCTTCTCTTGACACAGTTGATACATTGAAAGTTAATTACGATATTCCTACAACGGTTAAAACATTGACAGGTTTTTGTGAGTTATCAAAGGATAAGCTTGATGAATGGGCTACTGAAAATTCACTTGCAATGAGCTATGATGACATTGAGTTCTGCCAGAATTACTTTATTTCTGAGCATCGTGACCCGACAATCACAGAAATTAAAATGATTGATACATATTGGTCAGACCATTGCCGTCACACAACATTCCTGACTACAATTGATAATGTTAAGTTTGAAGATAAGCTTTTGCAAAAAGCTTATGATGACTATATTGCTACAAGAGAAGAACTTGGAAGAACAAAGCCGATTAACCTTATGGATATCGGTACTTTGGCGGCTAAATATTTAAAATCTGTCGGCAAACTTGAAAAACTTGATGAATCCGAAGAAATCAATGCTTGTACTGTTAAAATCGATATCGATATTGACGGAAAAACAGAGAAATGGTTGCTCTTGTTCAAGAATGAAACACATAATCACCCAACAGAAATTGAGCCTTTTGGCGGAGCGGCTACCTGTATTGGCGGCGCAATTCGTGACCCGCTTTCAGGAAGAAGCTATGTTTATTCGGCAATGCGTGTAACAGGTGCATCTGACCCGACTATTCCTGTTGCTGATACGCTTAAAGGCAAATTACCGCAGAGAAAAATCGTTACTACTGCTGCTAACGGTTACAGCTCATACGGTAACCAGATTGGACTTGCAACAGGTCTTGTTGATGAGATTTACCATCCGGGTTATGTTGCTAAAAGAATGGAAATCGGTGCAGTGATTGCTGCTGCTCCTGCTGAAAATGTTCGCAGAGAGCGTCCTGATCCGGGCGATATTGTAATCTTGCTTGGAGGTAAAACAGGTCGCGACGGTTGCGGCGGTGCTACAGGTTCATCTAAATCTCATACATTAGAATCAATTGAAAACTGCGGCGCTGAGGTGCAGAAGGGTAATGCACCTGAAGAGCGCAAATTGCAGAGATTGTTCAGAAATAAAGAAGCTTCATTACTTATTAAACGTTGTAATGACTTCGGCGCAGGCGGTGTTTCTGTTGCTGTCGGTGAGCTAGCTGACGGTCTTGAAATTAATCTTAACGCAGTTCCTAAGAAATATGATGGTCTTGACGGCACAGAGCTTGCTATCTCCGAGTCACAGGAAAGAATGGCAGTTGTTGTTGAACCGAAAGACGTTGAACGTTTCTGTGAACTTGCAAAAGAAGAAAACCTTGAGGCAACTGTTGTCGCAACAGTTACTGAAAATCCACGTCTTGTTATGAAGTGGAACGGTGAAACAATTGTTGATATTAGCAGAGAATTTTTAAATTCAAACGGTGCTGAAAAACATATTGATATTACACCTGAAAACACAAAAGATTACAATAAGCAGATTAGTGGCGGATTTGCTGATAATATGAAAGCGTTAAGCTCTGATCTCAATGTATGTTCAAAACGCGGTCTTTCAGAGAGATTTGACTCTACAATCGGTGCAGTTACCGTATTTATGCCGTTTGGCGGTAAAAATCAGCTTACACCTATTCAGGCTATGGTTAACAAAATTTCTGTTGAAAAGAAAGATACTAAGCTTGCATCTGTAATGGCTTACGGTTACAACCCTTATATTACTGAAGCTAGTCCGTATCACGGTGCTTATCTCGCAGTTGTTGAGTCAATTTCAAAGCTTGTTGCTGCAGGCGCAAAGTTCGAGGATGTTTATCTTACATTCCAGGAATATTTTGAAAAACCAATGACCGACGGCAAACGTTGGGGCAAACCGCTTTCAGCATTGCTAGGTGCTTTTGAAGCACAGAAAGATTATGAAATTGCTGCTATCGGCGGTAAAGACTCAATGAGTGGTACTTTCGAGGATATTGATGTTCCGCCTACATTGGTTTCATTTGCAGTCACAACCGAATGTGTTGATAACATCATCTCTAATGAATTTAAATTGCCGCTCAGTAAGGTTGTTATGATTTCACCTGAATATGATGAAAACAATCTTCCTGTTGTTGAGTCGCAGAAAGCTGTTTTTGAAACTGTAACAAAACTTATGCGCGATGGCAAAGTTCTTTCTTGTTACACTCCTACCTTTGGTGGTGTTGCTGAG
>JBGVHY010000205.1:0-7006 GCA_045122755.1 Acutalibacteraceae bacterium
TGGCGAGGGAATGCTTAATGCTGAGGTTGTAAAAGTTAAAGAGGACGGCAATAGAATTATCAAGTTCTCTTATGAAGGCAAATTTTATGAGGTTCTTGATAAAGTTGGTGAAATGCCGTTACCACATTATATTCACGAACAGCTTAAAGATTGCACACGTTATCAGACGGTATATGCTAAGTATGAAGGTTCGGCTGCTGCACCTACTGCCGGACTTCATTTTACAGAAGGCTTGATTGAAAAAATTAAAGAAAAAGGTATAAAAATTGCATATGTTACTTTGCACGTAGGTTTGGGCACATTCAGACCCGTTAAGGCTGATAATATCGAAGACCATTTAATGCATTCTGAACATTATATTATGCCTAAAGAAACTGCGGATATAATTAATGAAACCAAGAAAAACGGCGGCAGAGTAATTTGTGTAGGAACAACCTCTTGCAGAACTGTCGAATCAGTTGCTTCAAAAGGGGAGATTAAAGAGGATGAAGGCGATACTTCAATCTTTATATATCCCGGTTATGAGTTTAAGTGCTTGGATGCGCTTATTACTAATTTTCATTTGCCTGAAAGTACATTGATTATGCTTATTTCGGCGCTTGCGGGCAGAAAAAATGTACTTAATGCATATAAAATTGCCGTAGATGAGAAGTATAGGTTTTTCTCATTCGGCGACGCTATGCTCATCCTATAAAGGATGAGCAGGTAAGAAGTAAAAGGTAATAGTGAAGAGGTAAGGTGTCGGCTTTGCCGACGGATTAAAAAATTTTTTCACATATCCTGTAAACTTCGATGACGCTATGTTTATTAGTTAAGGAGTAAAATATGTCATATAAATTAATTAAAAAAGACGGAAATGCGCGCAGAGGAGAGTTTACTACCGTTCACGGTACTGTTCAGACTCCTGCATTTATGAATGTTGCAACCTGCGGTGCTATTAAAGGCGCTGTATCAGCATATGACTTAATGGATAATAAATGTCAGGTGCAGTTGTGTAATACCTATCATCTGCATTTGCGACCAGGTGATAAAAATGTAAAAAAACTCGGCGGTTTGCATAAATTCACAGGATTTGACGGACCAATTTTAACTGATAGCGGTGGATTTCAGGTGTTTTCACTTAGTAGTCTCCGTAATATTACTGAAGAAGGCGTGACATTTCGCTCACACATTGACGGTCACAAAATTTTTATGGGACCTGAAGAAAGCATGCAAATTCAGTCAAATCTTGCTTCTACAATCGCTATGGCTTTTGACGAATGTGTGGAAAATCCGGCGCCTTATTCTTATGCTTCGGAATCATGTAAGAGAACTACCCGTTGGTTAGAGCGATGCAAAAAAGAAATGGCAAGACTTAATGCTCTTGATGATACAATAAATAAAAATCAGCTTTTATTTGGCATTAATCAGGGTTGTACGTTTGAAGACTTGCGAGTTGAGCATATGAAAACCATTGCCGAGCTTGAGCTTGACGGTTACGCAATCGGCGGTCTTGCAGTAGGCGAACCTGCCGAGGTAATGTATTCTGTAATTGAAGCGGTTGAGCCGTTTGCACCTAAGGATAAAATTCGTTATTTAATGGGTGTCGGTACTCCTATGAATATAATCGAGGGTGTTCGTAGAGGTGTCGACTTGTTTGACTGTGTAATGCCATCGCGTAATGCTCGTCATGGTCAGATTTTTACGAGCGAAGGTGTTATAAATCTTAACAATGCTAAATATATGCTTGATGAGGAGCCTCTTGACAGCAAGTGTAGCTGTCCTGTGTGTCAGAAACACTCTCGTGCATATATTCGTCATCTGCTTAAAGCGGGTGAGATGCTTGGTATGCGTCTCGCGGTAATTCATAATCTTTATTTTTACAATACTCTTATGGAGGATATTCGCGAAGCGATCGACCAAGACAGATTTGAGGAATTCTATCAATCTAAAAAAGGTATAATTGATAGAAGAATATAAAAAAGTACTTGACAAAGCGGTAAAGATGTGGTAATATATCGGTACAACAAAGAAGAACCGTCCGGTTCTCGCCTTGTGGTTTTATCTTAACAAGGCTAATTTTTACCGCTTTTATAAAGTATTTGCGGATTTAAGTCGGACGGAAATAATTCCGTCTTTTTTTGTTGTAAAATTTATCGGAGGTGTTTAACCATCAGTAAAAAAGAGCATTCCATTAATGAAGAAATCAGAGATGAAAAAGTAAGACTTATAGGTGCAGACGGGGCACAGCTTGGTATTGTGACATCTGCTGACGCTTTAAAGAAAGCAGAAGCTGCAAACCTTGACCTTGTAAAGATTGCGCCTAACGCTGAACCGCCTGTATGCAAAATTATGGATTACGGTAAGTTCAAATTTGATCAGGCTAAAAAAGAAAAAGAGGCCAGAAAAGCCCAGAAGGTTGTAGAAACCAAAGAAATCAGACTTGGTCTTAATATTGACGTTCATGATTTCAATACAAAATTAAAGCATGCACAGCGATTTATCGCAGGCGGCGATAAAGTTAAAGTGTCTATCCGCTTCAAAGGTCGTGCAATCGGTCATACTGAAATCGGTCTTGATACTATGAACAGATTTGCCGAAGCTTGCAAAGAATTTGCTGCTATCGAAAAGCCTGCTAAAATGGAAGGCAGAAATATGCTGATGTTTTTAGCACCCAAGAAGAATTAACAATATTTGAGGAGGACAACAACAATGCCTAAGATTAAAACACATTCCGGTGCAAAAAAGAGATTCAATCTTACTAAAAACGGAAAAGTAAAAAGAGCTCACGCTTTCAAATCACACATTCTCAACAAAAAAACAACTAAGAGAAAGAGAAACTTAAGAAAAACAGCTATTGCTGATAAAACAAACACAGCAGCAATCAAAAAGCTTATTCCTTACAAATAAGATAATCTTAAAATTTACGCCTGAATATAGAAAGGAAAGATAAACAATGGCAAGAGTTAAAGGCGCGATGATGACTCGCAAAAGAAGAAATAAAACTTTAAAATTAGCTAAAGGTTACTTTGGTTCTAAACATAAATTATTTAAAACAGCTAAAGAAGCTGTAATGAAATCAGGTCAGTATGCTTATATCGGCCGTAAACAGAAGAAGAGAGATTTCAGAAGACTCTGGATCACCCGTATTTCTGCTGCTTGCAAAATGAATGGTATGAACTACTCAACATTCATTAACGGTCTTAAAAAAGCTGGTATCGGTATGAACAGAAAGATGCTCGCTGAGATGGCTGTTTCTGATGCAGCAGGTTTCACAGCTCTTTGTGAACAGGCTAAAGAAGCTTTAAAGTAATATGAATTTCGTACCCGGAGTCAATATGTCTTCGGGTGCGTTTTGTTTATAATTTTTATAAAATTCTTAGAATTCGGTGTTAATTTTGAATTTGATTTCCAGCAAAACCAATGCAAAAATTAAAGAAACCGCCAAGCTGTTTTGTTCTTCAAAGTGGAGAAGTCAGAACGGCTTATTTGTAATTGAGGGCATTCGTTTGTGCTATGATGCATATTTAAGCGGTGTAAAAATCAAATCAGTATATATCACCGAAAAGTGCCTTGAAAAGTGTAAAGATGATGCTGAAAAGATAATTAAAAGCGCTGAAGAAAGTTATATTGTAACACCAGATATAATTAAGCATATTTCCGATACTGTTTCACCTCAGGGTATAGTTTGTGTTTGCGAGTTTATTAATGCAAACTTTAAAATTACTGATAACCTAAAGGCAGCTGTACTATTTGATATTGCTGATCCTGCGAATATCGGTACTATTAGCCGTACTGCCGAAGCATTCGGCATCGATATGCTTATGGTTTGCGGCGGTTGTGATATTTACAATCCGAAAGCTTTACGTGCATCTATGGGTGCATTGTTTCGTTTGCCTGTTCTTGAGTTAGAAGAATCAGAAGTATTTAGTTTTTTTATGAAAAACAATATAATCTCGTATGCTTCGACCCCTAGAAAAAATGCTGAGAAATTAACAGATATTTCATTCGTTGGAAAAACAGCCGTACTTATCGGAAACGAGGCAAATGGGCTTCGTGACGAAACAATCGATAAATGCGATCATGCTGTGACGATTCCTATGCTTGGTCGTGCTGAATCTTTGAATGCTGCTGCCGCAGCTTCTGTGTTGCTGTTTGAAATGGTGCGTGAAAACTTATGAAAAACGCACAGTATTGGGTGGCATTGCAATGTATTTTAGGCTACGGTGCCAATGAAATTTCTGATATTTTTGAAAATTTTGAAGATGTAAGTGAGCTTTTTGATAAATCTCTTAAAATCAGCGATGTTGATTTTATAAGCGAGAAAAAATTCAAAAAATTAAAAGCTTTTGACCTTAGAAAATCTAAAGGAATTGTAGATTATTGCAGACGTAAAAATATCGAAATAATCACTATCGATGATGAAAAATATCCATCACTTCTGAGAATGATATGCAATCCGCCGGCTGTGCTTTATGTGCGAGGTAAAATGCCTGATTTTGATGAAGAGCTCGGCATTGGTATGGTCGGAACAAGAAAAAGTTCGATGAACGGAATGATTGCAGCATCAACGCTTGCTTACCGAATTGCTCAGGCTGGCGGTGTGGTGATTAGCGGCGGTGCTTACGGTATTGATACTAAATGCACTCAGGGCGCTTTGTTCGCTAAGAAACCATCAGTAATCGTAAGACCGTGCGGTCTTGAATATAATTATCTCAAATCATTGGCTGATATTCGAAATGATGTCGAGAAGTGCGGCGCGGTTATAAGTGAAGTTCAGCCGTTCGGAAGAGTCGAGCGTGATGCTTTTCATATCAGAAACAGAATTATTTCTGCTTTGTCAAATGGCATTGTTGTAATCGAAGCGCCTGAGAAAAGCGGTGTTATGATTACTGTAAGGCACGCGCTTGAGTACGGAAAAGATGTATTTGCAATTCCAGGAGATTTGGCAGATGATAATTATAGAGGCTCTAATAAGCTCTTGCAGGATGGTGCAATACCCGTATATACAGCTGCTGATGTTTTAAATGAATATATTTTTGATTTTCCGCATAAATTAAACCTTGATTATGCGAGTATTCCGATAAATGAAGATGATGTTTATTTAAAACTTCAGAAGAAATACAGTAAAAATGCTCTTACGCATATGCAAGAGCCTGAAAAACAGGGAAGAAAAACTACTTTTGTATCTCGGGTAAAAAGTAAATTAGTTAAGGAAGAGAAACAAAATATTGTTCCTGAAATTAAGAAAGAAAAGCTTTTAGAGTTGCCGTTTGATGCAGATGAAAATACCAAGACGGTATATAAATGTTTTTCGGATAAACCCGTTTCAGCAGATTATATTTCCGAAAAGAGCGGTCTTGATGCCGGTGAGGTTATGTTTGCGCTTACAGAACTTGAAATAAATGATGTTATAAATTCTCTGCCCGGAGGCAGATTTGAAATTAAATAAAATTGGAGAGAATTATGTCTAAACTTGTAATTTTAGAGTCACCCGGAAAAGCGAAAACCGTTAAAAAGTATTTAGGCTCTGACTTTGAAGTAGTGGCTTGTATGGGTCATATCAGAGATTTACCTAAGTCAAAAATGGGTGTTGATATAGAAAATAATTTTGAACCTAAATATATAGAAATGCGCGATAAAAAGGATATTATCAAGCAGCTTCGCTCTAAGGCTTCTGATGCAGACTATGTATATCTCGCAGGAGACCCTGATAGAGAAGGAGAGGCTATTTCGTGGCATCTTTGTTATATCTTAGGTCTTGATGTAAATGACAATAACCGCGTTACTTTTAATGAAATTACTAAAAAAGGTGTCCAAGAGGGTATCGCAAATCCAAGAAAAATTGATATGGATTTAGTTGATGCTCAGCAAGCACGTCGTGTGCTGGATAGAATCGTGGGTTATAAATTAAGCCCGTTCCTTTGGAGAAAAGTAAAAAGAGGACTTTCAGCCGGTCGTTGTCAGTCAGCAGCGCTCAAAATCGTTGTTGACAGAGAAAAGGAAATCAGAGCATTTCAGCCTGAGGAATACTGGTCAATAGATGCTGTGCTTACAAAAGGCAGAAGCAATATTGAAGCGTATCTTGCAAATGGTAAAGACGGCAAAAAAATCAAAATTTCAAACGAAGAACAAGCTACAAACATTCTTAATGATTTAAATAATGCTGAATATGTCGTAAAAACAGTTAAAAAAGGAACAAGAAAGAAACAACCTGCTCCGCCGTTTATTACTTCAACCTTACAGCAGGAGGCTTCAAGAAAGCTTAATTTCAACGCTCAAAAAACTATGCGTGTTGCCCAGAATCTTTATGAAGGTGTTGAAATTAAAGGACATGGCGCAACAGGTTTGATTACCTATATGCGTACTGATTCTTTAAGAATTTCCGAAGAGGCAAGAGCGGCAGGTAATGAATATATTAAATCAACTTACGGTGATAAATATCTTCCTGAAAAGCCGCGTTATTATAAAACTAAAAAAGGCGCTCAGGACGCACACGAGGCAATTAGACCTACTAACCCGACACTTACACCTGCCAGTATTAAAGATTCGCTTACTAACGACCAATATAAGCTTTATAAGCTTGTATGGGAGCGCTTTATTGCTTCATTAATGGCGGCTTGCCTGCAAAATACCGTTAATGTAGATATCGATGCTAATGGTTATACTTTTAAAGCCAGCGGCTATACCGTTAAATTTGATGGTTTTACTTGCTTGTATGTTGAAGGTAAGGATGAAGCAGAGGAAAGTGCAAAGGCTCTTCCTGAATTAGCCGAGGGTGATGTGCTTAAGCTTAAGAAGATTACCCCAAATCAGCATTTTACTCAGCCGCCTGCGCGTTATACCGAGGCTTCGCTTATCAAAAAGCTTGAGGAAAGCGGCATCGGCAGACCAAGTACATTTGCGGCAACAGTTACTACGATTATTTCGCGTGAATACGTTGAAAGAGATAAGAAAACTCTTATTCCCACAAAGCTTGGTGAAGTTATTACTGATTTGCTTTCAGAGCTTTTCCCTGAAATTGTTG
>JBGVHY010000206.1:0-8082 GCA_045122755.1 Acutalibacteraceae bacterium
TTGTGCTCGCGGCAGTTGGCTTTATAGCAACAAAAACCAAGCTGATTACCGACAAAAGTATTCCGAGTTTTGTAAACGTACTGCTTTATATCGTCACTCCCTGTCTTATTGTAAATTCGTTTTTATCGGTTGAATTTACAAAGGATACAGTTGTGTCATTACTGATTGCTGCGGGATGTGCTGTTGTTTCACATATTATCGGCATTGCGATTTCGTTTGTAATGCGCGACAGTAAGGAAAACAAGCAATCAGTTTACCGATTCGGTACAATTTTTTCAAATGCCGGATATATGGGATTGCCGCTGGCTCAGGCGGTTTTCGGCGCTGAGGGTATATTTTACGGTTCGATTTATGTTGTTGTTTTCAACGTTATTCAATGGACTTACGGAATTACTCTTTACAACAAATCGGGTAATTCAAAGCTTAAAACGCTTATAAATCCGGGTACAATCGGTGTTATTATAGGTCTTCCGCTTTTCCTTTTAAAAGTGGCATTACCAAATGTAATCGGTCAGCCGCTCGGCTACATTTCCTCGCTTAATACTCCGCTTGCGATGCTTATAACAGGCTATTATTTCGCACTTTCGGATTTCAAAAAAGGTATGAGCAACTTAAAAATGTGGTTAGTAATTTTCCTTCGCATGATAGTTGTACCGATGATTGCACTTCTTGTTTTCAAGTTCGGATTCGGTCTTTCAGGTGTTCTGCTTTGCAGCTGTGTGCTACCTGCATCAGCGCCTACCGCAGTAAACACAATGGTGCTTGCTTCAAAATACGGAGCAGACACCGATATTGCGTTGAAATTAGTAACACTTACAACAGCGATTTCGGTTGTAACAATGCCTCTGGTTTTAGCATTCGCGCAGATATAAAATGCATTAAAAAAGACTTCACGCTATCGGTGAAGTCTTTTTGTTTATTTTGAAAATATTACGGGGAAGAATTTATTTGCGAATTTTACGAATAAAACCGAGAAAACTGCGGTTACTGAAGCAGTTATTAGCCATATTAAAGCGGTATTTTGAGTAAAGTCCTTGCATATATAAAGACAAGGAATTAAAGCGCTGAAAGCTACGACAAAATACTTTGATATTTCCTGTAATTTACCACCTTTAAACGGGTTGCCCGCAACATACGGCGCACATTTATTAAACAAAGCCGTAAGCGGAATTAAACAGATAAATATAACAAACGACAGCACGATTTTAAACAAATCCGACTTATCCTTAAAAGGATACAGGCAATTTATAATCAGAATAAAATGCTTATGAAATCCTACCGTAATCAAAGTGTTTCTGCCGATATAGGATACGGGCTTAATATCAGGCAATACTCTTGCTATCGCAAAAAAGACGCAAGACAACGCAATCGCAGTAAAGAAAGTTAAGAAAATATAACCACCGAGCTTGTTTGCCGCTATGGAAATTCGTCCATTAATAAGATGAGAGCAACAACCGAGAATTAACAGCACAACCGCACCGCCGAAATACAATAAAACTTTGGCGGTATTACCTTTTTTAAGCTCGGGAGTATGAATTTTTTTAAAAAGCTTCATAAAATATGTGCCGATATAAATAAAAGCAACGCACATAGGAACAACATTAAGATGCCAATAATAATTATCGCTCTGAGTAAAATACGAAAAGTTTACACACAAAGCCACAACAGCAAATTCTGCAATTTTGTTACCCTTTGTGAGTTTCAGTACAAGCTGATAACATATTAACGATAAAAACATAGTAAGCAAAAACCACGAAGGCTGCGACGGAAACCTGTAGATATTGCTATTTGAAACAAAAATCCCTTTTAAATTGTGAATAAAATCATTTTGAACGGAATTATCGGGCGTCAACACCTCGTAGGTAAGATACCACAGCGGTAAAGACAGAAATTCAACCCAGAAGTAAGGAATTATTAGTCGTTTTGAAATTTTTATAAAATAATCTTTTGCAGATGTACTGCGAATTTTATCTTTGTTAAAAGTAAGACCGCAGATTATAAAAAACAGCGGCATATGAAAGCTGTAAATGACATTATTTATAATTGAGCCGACATAGTTATGCCCGATAATTACAAGAATCATTGCAAATCCGCGCGACATATCTATCCAGCTGACTCTTTGCTTAATGTTTATTTCATTATTCAATTTCGGAATAATCCTCCATTATTACAAAAGCAGATGTGAAAAACACATCTGCTTTTTAATTTTAAAATTCAAAGAATTATTTCAACAATTCTTTAACGTTTTTAATGATATTATCAGCGCTGAAGCCGTAGTGCTCAAGAAGCTCAGCTGCTGAACCTGACATACCGTATTCATCATTCATTCCGATTTTCTTTACAGGTACAGGGTATTTCTCAGAAAGCAAATCGCAAACTGCTGAACCAAGACCGCCGATTACAGAATGCTCCTCAACAGTTACAACCTTACCTGTTTTCTTAGCAGACTGGAGAACAGCTTCTTCATCTAAAGGCTTGATTGTATGGATATTAAGAACGTCGGCATTTATGCCTTCTTCTTTTAATTTCTGAGCGGCGATAACTGCCTCGTTAACCATAAGACCTGTTGCGATGATAGTTACATCTGCACCGTCATTAAGCTTTACAGCCTTGCCAACTTCAAATTTATAGGTAGCTTCATCATTGAATACCGGAACTGCAAATCTGCCAAAACGCATATAAACAGGACCTTCTATATCAGCTGCTGCGATAACTGCGGCTTTAGCCTCAACTGCATCAGCAGGGTTGATGATAGTCATACCGGGGATTGTACGCATAAGAGCGATGTCTTCATTACACTGATGAGTAGCGCCGTCCTCACCTACAGAGATGCCTGCGTGAGTAGCACCGATTTTAACAGGAAGATGAGGATAACCGATAGAGTTTCTAACCTGCTCAAAAGCACGTCCTGCTGCGAACATAGCAAAGCTTGAAGCGAATACAAGCTTACCTGTCGAAGCGATACCTGCTGCAATGCTCATCATATTTCCCTCAGCGATACCACAGTCGATAAACTGATCAGGGTATGCTGCTTTAAACTTACCTGTTCTTGTGGCGCCTGCAAGGTCAGCATCAAGAACCAACATATCTTTTCTCTGTTTTCCAAGTTCAATAAGACCTTCACCGTAGCCGTCACGGGTTGCCTTTTTAATTACATCTGCCATTAGTTTAGCCCTCCAACTCTGCAAGTTTAGCTTTTAATTCTTCCATAGCCTGTTCATACTGCTCTTTATTAGGAGCAACGCCGTGCCATTCGCACTCGTCTTCCATGAAAGAAACACCCTTACCTTTAATTGTTTTAGCAATAATACAGGTAGGTTTGCCTTTTACTTCTCTTGCTTCCTTATAAGCAGCTTCAATCTGCTCAAGGTCGTTACCGTCGATATTGATAACGTGCCAGTTAAAGGCTTTGAATTTTTCATCAATCGGCAATGTTGACATTACATCAGTCATTCTGCCGTCAATCTGTAAATTATTAAAATCAACAAAAGCAACGAGATTATCAAGCTGTTTGAAGCCTGCGAACATAGCAGCTTCCCAAACCTGACCTTCCTGAATTTCACCATCACCGAGGATAGCATATACTCTGTAGTCATCACCTGCTTTTTTAGCCGCGATAGCCATACCGCAAGCGGCAGAGATACCCTGACCGAGTGAGCCTGTTGACATATCAACACCCGGGATATGCTTCATATCAGGGTGACCCTGAAGGAGCGCACCTTTATGTCTTAATGTTTTAAGCTCATCAAGTGGGAAAAATCCGCTTAATGCAAGTGCTGAGTAAAGAGCAGGAGCAGCATGTCCTTTAGAAAGGACTAATCTGTCTCTGTCAGCTTTTTTAGGGTCTTTAGGGTCAACATTGAGCTCATTTGTGTAAAGCCATGTAAGCACATCAGCGATTGAAAGCGAACCGCCAGGATGACCGGCTTTTGCACAATAAGTTCCTTCGATAACGCCCATACGAACCTTTGTTGCAAAAATTTCAAGATTTTTTTTGGTTTTGATATCCATATTTTTCTCCTTTTTACGCCAAAAACGACGCTAAAATACCAAATTAATATTTGAACAGTCAAACTGTTATATACTATAACATATTTTCTGAAAATAATCAATTATAAATTAATAATATAATCAATAAATTCAGCCAAAGCGCCGTCAACACAGTCTTTTGTGGTGATATAATTCGCCTGAGCCTTCAAATCGGCAGGTGAATCATTAACAAAAGCGCCGATTCCTGCCGCTTGCACCATCTCAAGGTCATTATAGTAGTTGCCTATTGCGCAGACATTTGAATGAGGAATATCAAGCATATCTGCTAACTTCAGAATAGCCGTACCCTTATCAGTATATGTTGTTGCAAACTCCATAAACCGACGGTTTGTATCCATCAAACGTATATCTTCGGGACAGTTTGCTCGCGCAAATTCGCGCACTGCCTTTATTTTATCCTCATCGTCTTCAAATAGCACCTTCTGCCAATCAAGATCGCGAATCTCATCCAAAGTAGTTTCGATAAAATCTACCTTTTCATAAGAAAGATGCTCTTTTGTTACCTCATTAACCTGCAAACAGTAAATCTTTCTGTCGGAATAAATTTCAATACCGACTTTAGGAAACTGCTTTTGCAAAAGTCCTACAAAACCCTTTGAGCTCTCAGCAAGATTTACATTAAGTACTGCTTTATCCCTATAAAAATCATAGAAAGTATGACCGCCGTTTACGATAAGAGGGCAGTTAAACTTAATCTCCTCAGAGATAAACTCAGTTGTATTTACTCCCCTGCCTGTGCAAATAGTAAACTTGCCGCCTAATTCCTCAAACTTCTTTATAGCATCGAGGTTAATCTGCGGAATAAAGTTTTGATTTTTATAAAGTGTACCGTCTAAATCGGTAACTAACAGATAATCGTGGAGTGGTTGTTTCATTTTTTAATTCTTTCTAAATTTCAAAAGTTGATTTTCAAAATATTGAGGTAAATCGCTTTCAAATTCGAGATATTCGCCGTTCGGGTGAATAAATCCGATTTTTCTTGCATGAAGGCATTGACCCTCAAAATTCTTAGTATTGTCACCCTTACCGTAAACAGGGTCATTAAAAACAGGACGGTTTAAATATGCCATATGAACTCTTATCTGATGAGTTCTGCCTGTTTCAAGACGGAGTTTCAGGTAAGTATGTTTTTTAAAGCGTTCCAAGACAGTATAATGAGTAATTGCTTGTTTTGAATTTTTATCGGTAACTGCCATTTGCTTACGTTTTACGGGGTGTCTGCCGATTGGCGCGTCAACCGTTCCGTTATCGTCTTTAAAAATACCGCTGCAGATGGCCTCATACTCTCTTGTGAAGCTATGCTCCTTAATCTGAGCCGCCAAAAAATTATGAGCATAATCATTTTTTGCAACAATAAGCAGACCGCTGGTATCCTTATCAATTCTATGAACAATTCCGGGACGGATTACGCCGTTTATTCCCGAAAGCGAGTCACCGCAATGGTAAAGCAGAGCATTTACAAGCGTTCCTGTATAGTTTCCCGGTGCCGGGTGAACGACCATACCTTTTGGTTTATTGACAACCAGTAAATCGTCATCCTCATAAATAATATCAAGCGGAATATTCTCAGGCTCTGCCCTGTCACTGACAGGCTCAGGAATTACTACTGTGATTTCATCGCCTGATTTTAGCTTATAGCTTTTGGAAACTGCATTGCCGTTTACTTTTACAGCACCTTGTTCAATAAGCTGTGATACCGCATTTCTGCTTAAATTATCGGTGTTTTCAGAAACAAATTTATCAAGGCGGACTGAGCCGCTTTCATCAAAAATCAATGATATCTCATTCATTTATTTTTCTGCCTTTAAAAATATCTAAAAGAAGATATAAAATCCATAGAACACAGCCGATAACTACACAACAATCAGCAACATTGAACGACGGAAAATCCATAAAACCGAAGGTTATAAAATCAATAACCTCGCCTGTTGTAACCCTGTCAATCATATTGCCGATTCCGCCTGAGATAATAAGCATAACTATATAGCTTAAAAGCCTTTCATTTTCCTTTAAGCGGATAAAATAGATAATACCTGCAATCAGGAAAATAACCGTTGCACCCATAAAAATCCAACGCTTATCATCAAGCATACCGAAGGCTGCGCCGTCATTATAAAGAAAGCGAAAATCAAACAAATACGGTATAACTGTAATGGTTTCGTCCTTTGGCATATAAACTAACGCCAGTTGCTTTGTAACATAGTCAACAACGATAAATAAAACGCACATAATTACTGCGAAATATTTATGCTTATATTTTTTAAAATGCAAAACTACACCTACCAAATTACTGCTGATACTCAAAGAAGCTGCCCTGTGGCTCTTCATCTTCCTCTTCTTCAATTTCATCAATTGCAGGAAGCTCTTTTTCTTCTACTGCTTCTTCCTTTTTTACAGGAATAAAGCTTTCCTCTACAAATTTTTCACTGAACTGCTCATTAGTAGTATCCTCATCAGATGCAGAATCAAGAATCAACTCAGCATCAGAAATATTTTTAAGGATTTCGAGCTGTTTCATACATTTTTCGATAGAATTATCTCTGAATGAAAGAATTTCTTTCTTAAGGCGCTCATAAACCTGTTTCTGAACATTGATTTTCTTGTCGGTTTCATTTCTGAGCACGATAGCCTGATTTTCAGCCTCAGCAATAATCGCATCGCCTTTTTCTTTAGAAGCTGTTAAAAATTCTTCACTCTTTTTCTTGGTTTCATCATAAATATAGTCAGCTTTTTTCTGAGCCTCAGCAATTAAAGCCGCTGCTTTTTCCTCAGCATCAGCAAGAATTTCTTTAGATTTTTTATCCGACTCACGAAGCACTCTGTCAGCAGTAATCTGAGCATTTAACATACAGGTTTTTACTGATTCTTCATTCTCCTGCAATTTTTCGATATGGTTAGCCAAAACTTTGATTTTTTCAACCAATTCCTTGTTGCTGTTTTCAAGGGTTTCAAAATCATCAGCTACCTGATTACAAAAATCATCAACATCAGCAGCTTTATATCCGCTGATTCCGGCTTTGGAAAAACCGATTTCTCTTATTTCATTTGCGGTAAACATTATTTAAACATTCCCTTTCAAATATATTTTTTCAAACTTAATTTTAATCTGCCTTTTTTAGTTTTCTCATCAATGCTAATAACAATAAATTTGCCCTTTTTGCGCACTGATAAAACATCGCCTGTCTTTATTTCCTTAGTAATACTCTCGCAGATAATATGATTTACAATCAGATTACCGCTGAGTATAAATTCCTTTGCTCTTTCGCGCGATAAGTTACAGACAGCGCCTACTACACAATCCGCACGGCTTGAAGCAATAGTTTTTGTAATTTCTTCAAAATGCCTGTAAGTACTCAGCTCTTCCTCGGTAATCGAGATTTCAACGCCAACAGAGCCTACCTTTAAAATGTTTTCAAGGCAGTATTTTACAACACTATCAGACACAAAAACATAAGCGCTACCCTCACGTACCAAGATATCTCCTACCTTGTCGCGCTCAATTCCAAGCCCCATTAAAGCACCCAGAAAATCTCTGTGAGAAAGGCTATACTCTTTTTTATATGAGAACTTAAGGCAGGAAAAAGGATATTCGACCTCATCAGCCCAATCAGGCAAAACCGCTACAAAAACGCGTTCGGCATCTTCATAGCCGCCATAAAAAGAGTATTTTACCCGCTCATTTTCAAGATATGCCTTGCAAGTTGCAAATTCGCGTTCGTTTAAAAAACCCAAAAATGACGGAATATTTTTTATACCCGCCATTTTTACTGCATCCGATAAACGAGCGCTGACAAGCTTATCAGATTCTATTGACATCAGATGTAAATGCCACTGTTTTCAGTAAGGTCCTCAAGCATTGCATCGCCCATAATATCAACATTATAAGGAGTGATGATAAATGTGCTGTTTGCAACACGCTTTAATGTGCCCTTATTTGCATAAGCCGCACCGCTTAAAAAGTCAACAAGTCTGCGCGAAACATCTTTACCTGTTGATTCAAGATTAAGTACAACTGTTCTCTTCTGGTTGAGG
>JBGVHY010000207.1:0-2808 GCA_045122755.1 Acutalibacteraceae bacterium
GTTGTTGCTTTTGAAAAAATTAACGCTGTATTCACCGCTTACGGTACTACCGCTGATAAAGCAGGCGAAAAAATTACTCAGTTAAACGCCGCACTCTCAGAGATTGCAAAAGCTCAGGATTCAATTGATTCTTCGCTTAAATCTCAGGGCATAACAAGAGATGATATTGATACTAAATTAACTGAGATTTCAACCGGTATTACTCAAATTAATTCAGGTAAAACCACTCTTAATACAACACTTAATAAGCTGGAAAGCGGCGAAACTCAGCTTTCAGAAGCTATGCAAACACTCGACAGTCAGAAAACATCTGCAATTTTAGAGTTTTCTTCTAATTCGTCTAATCTTTTGATTACATCAGCTAATCTTGATGCCGCAAAATCTCAGATTGAGCAGGGCAGAACCTCTTTTGAAGAGGCAAAAGAGACTGCTCTTGACAGCGCAGACCTGACTAAGCTTATAACAAAAGATATGATTTCAAATATCATTATGGCTGAAAACTTCTCAATGCCTGCAGGTTATGCTCAAAGCGAAGGTAATGAATACACTGTTACAGTGGGCGAGGAGTATTCGGATCTTGATGATATCAAAAATCAGGTATTATTTGATATGCAGCTTGATAATATCGACCCGATATGCGTATCTGATATCGCCGAAGTAGTTTTTGCTGATAATTCTAAAGATATTTATGCAAAAGTAAATAAAAACAACGGTATTGTTCTTTCATTCCAGAAGCAGTCTACATATGCTACGGCAGAAGTTTCGGATAATATTAATGATAAATTCAAAGAAATTGAAGCTGAATACGATAATGTTCATTTCCTTAACTTGATGGATCAGGGCGATTATATTTATATGATTACCGATTCATTGTTTGAAAGCTTGATTTATGGCGCAATTTTCGCTGTATTGATTCTTTTCCTTTTCTTAAAGGATTACAGACCTACTTTAATTACTCTTTGCAGTATTCCGCTTAGTATCTTGTTTACGATCGTGCTTATGTACTTCTCAGGCATTTCTATTAATATGATGAGCCTTGCAGGTCTTGCAATCGCAGTAGGTATGCTTGTTGATAACTCAGTTGTTGTTATTGAAAATATCTACCGTTTAAAGAGCAAAGGCGTATCAGCTGTCAAAGCCGCACTTTCAGGTGCAAAACAGGTTACAGGCGCTATTATCGCATCAACTCTTACTACAATCTGCGTATTTTTGCCGATTGTATTTGTAGACGGTCTTTCAAGACAACTCTTTACAGATATGGCACTCACTATTGCTTATTCGCTTATAGCAAGTCTTATTATCGCTGTAACACTTGTTCCGTCAATGGGTGCAAGAATTCTTAGAAACGCACAGCCAAAGACTAATAAAACTATTGATAAGCTTACAAATCTGTATAAAAAGCTGCTTGATAAATCTTTAAGACATAAATTTGCAGTACTTTGTCTTGCTGTTGTATTGCTTGTTACAACCTGCGTGCTTTCTGTTATGAGAGGCTTTATCTTTATTCCTGAAACCGAAACAAATCAGATTTCTGTAACACTTGAAATGCCAAACGGAACGGAATTTGATGAAACAAAAGAAGAATCCGATATAATGCTTGATAAAATTCTCGGCATTGAATCCGTAGGTGAAGTCGGTGTAATGTCAACAGATACTAAAAATGTAACTTGTTATGTTCTGCTTAAGGAAAATGCTAAGCTTTCAGGCAGCGAAACAGCTGAAAAAATCAATGAGCTTTGCAAAGACTCCAAAGGTGTAGTTACAGCATCAGCGTCTGCGATGGCATCAAGTATGAGTATGATGACAGGTGAAGGTGTCTCTGTAAAAATCTACGGCGAAGATATGGATAAGCTTCGTGAAACCTCTGAAGAAATGGCAAAAGTTCTTGAAAAAGTCGAAGGAATTACTGAGGTTGATGACGGTATTGGCGAGGTTAGCCCTGCTTTGAAGATAAATATCGATAAGAATAAGGCAATGAAAAAAGGTCTCACTGTAGCACAAGTTTATTCTGAGGTAAGTAATCTGCTTAAAACCGATGTTCAGTCAACAACAGTTTCACTTGACAATAATACTTATTCTGTTAATATCACAAATAGTAATGATGACTACAAAGCTATTGAGGACATCGAGGATTTGACAATTACTGCAACTGACGCACAAGGCAACGAAAATACTGTTAAGCTTACTGATATTGCTGATATAGTTAAGACAGATTCCCCAACATCAATTACACGTGAAAATCAGAAACGTTTGTTAACCCTTACAGCTTCAGTCAGTGGTGGGGAAAATGTTACACTTGTAACCGAAAAGGCGATAGAAGCACTCAACGATTTTGAGGTTGAAAGCGGAATTACATATGAATTTGACGGTGAAAATGAAGCGATTATGGATGCAATTTACGATTTAGTAAAAATGATGTTAGTAGGTATTGCTTTTGTATATCTTGTAATGGTTGCTCAGTTCCAGTCATTAAAATCACCGTTTATCGTAATGTTTTCAATTCCGTTAGCACTCACAGGCGGCCTTGGTGCATTGCTAATCTGCAATATGGAAATCAGCGTTGTTTCAATGATGGGCTTTGTACTACTTTGCGGTATTATCGTAAATAACGGTATCGTATTGGTAGATTATATCAATCAGCTCAGAATTGAAGGTATGGATAAGCGAGAAGCTATCATTGAAGCCGGTATCACCAGAATAAGACCTATACTTATGACTTCAGTTACGACTATCTTAGGACTTTTAGTAATGGCGCTTGGTATCGGTACGGGTACTGATTTAATGCAGCCCGTAGCGGTAGTTTGTATC
>JBGVHY010000208.1:0-2754 GCA_045122755.1 Acutalibacteraceae bacterium
GATTGCTAACGTAATCGTCTTTTTCAATGGAATAAACCACCGACAAGATTTATGATGAGGTGGCTGATAAAACGGAGCTATGTAAATTTTAATTAGAAATTACATAAAAGAAAAATCGGAAACACAAATAAGTTGTTTCCGATTTTTTCTTTGGTGTCTTTAGACGGGAAACAAAGACTCGGTCTGCTTTTTGCAGGCCGAGTCTTTGTGAATAGTTATTTCAAACGAGATGTTTGAAGAAAGAAGGCAGAATAATAATGATATATAAAAAATATATACCAACCTATATATTTAATTATATCATATAAGAAATAAATGTCAATGTTTTTGAAAAATCTGTAGACATATATTAATTAAAATACTGTTTTTATGGTTTTTTCGGAAATATCAGGGGAGTATTGCCAGTTGTCAATGTGTTCACCCTCATAAAAATATTTTTCTTCATTCTTTTTCTCTTCTTTTGAGTCAAAAGAGTCGATTATAATTAGCTTAATTTTCATTTTTTCCGGTATAATGCTCTTTATGTATACGCTGGCATTCTGCGACGGAAAAACGTTATCTTTCGGCTCTGCAAGTCCTGCGAGATTCGGCATAAGCTCAACAAAAACGCCGTAATCCTCAACTGAGCGTATAATTCCCGAAACGGTTTCACCCTGTTTGAAAAGTGCCGCATTTTCTTCCCATGAGCCGAGTAGCTCTTTCTGCGAAAGAGTAAATCTACCGTTTTCAATTGTTTTGATAACCGCTTTTATGCGGTCGCCCGGCGAAAATCGGTCTTTAGGATGAGAAATTCGCGAAACCGAGATTGAATCAATAGGCAACAGCGACGGAATACCGCAGGCAATGTCGCAGAATGCGCCGAAAGGCTCTAAATGTGTAACCACCGCATCTACAATATCGCCGCTTTTAAGGTGTTCAAGGTATTCTGCTTTTGCTTTTTCCTGAGCGGCTTTTCTTGAAAGATAAACAATAGGATTGCCGTCCTTATCCTCTGTAATTTCGGTTATTATAAAGCAAACGGGTTTGCCGACTTTTGAGATTATCGCAATATCGCGTACTGAGCCGTCGGAAATGCCGATTGCGCCTTCGTTACGGGGAATGATGCCTTTGATGCCGTTTAAATCAACTATTAAATTGTGTGATGAGTCACACATAAGCGCTCTTGCCTCGATTGCTTTTTGTTCCTTGAATGAGGTTTCGAGAGCTGTTATACTCTTAATCGCTTCCTTGTTTTCAGGAGTTTCAAAAGAGTACCCTTCGGGTAAATATTTTTTCATAAATTTATATTCCTTCCTTTCTTTTGGCTAATGCCTTGTATCCAATTTATATGTTTTTTCTTCTGATTTAATGACTGTCCTTAATGTGTCAACGGTCTTTAATTAATTTAACACTGAGAATTGAAGGAATTTGTCGTATTTTACGTAATTGTTAATATTTATTAAAATGATTTGATTTTTAGCGATTTTATGTTATAATAAAATACAATGTTAATACAACAAAAAGGAAGTGAGAATATGGCAGATTTACTTGTAACAATCGGCGAAGTGTTTGTTTTCGGTGCTCGTGTTGTTTTGCCTATGCTATGCTTCCTTTTAATTTTTGGTGTGGTAAAGGATTTGTTTCGCAAGCGAGGCAAGATAAGCCTTGCAAAGCTGGTTACTGCGAATGGTCTTGAGTTTGATATTTCTTCGGTTGAAAGCATTATCGGCAGAAGCAAGCTTTGTGATGTTGTTCTGAATATTCCGAGTATCTCGCGTCGTCACGCAGTTATTACTTATTCTGAGGATTACGGCTTTAAGGTTTCGAGTGTTTTCGGTACAAAAATCCTTGTAAACGATACTGAGATTGATGAATATGCATATTTTGATTTCGGTGATATTATTGAAATCGGCGGTTTACAGTTAAAGCTTATTCCGTCTGAAGTTACCGATATTTATTCTTCGAGCAAGAAGAAAAAACGCGGTTTTTCTTCCGCCGTATTGCTAACCTGTATCCAGGGTATAATGTTACTCGAATTGATGTACCATTATCTGGACGACTTTAAGCCGTTTATTCTGATTTCTTTTGGTGTACTGTTTGTAATTGAATGGATTTATTTCCTTGTTCACAGCTTTAAGGATAATATTAATATCGAGATTTTAGGATTTTTCCTTACAACTCTCGGGTTTTCAGTTGCGGCGAGCGCAACTCCTGATAATATGTTAAAACAACTTATCACAGCAGTGCTTGGCATCGGTTGCTTTATCGTGTTGCAGTTTGTTTATAAAAATATGGATTTTGTAATGAAGCTGCGCTATTTTGCGGGCGGTCTTGCAATTTTGCTTTTAGGCTATAACCTTATTTTCGGTATCAACCTAAACGGTGCAAAAAACTGGATTATGATTGGCAGCTTTTCATTCCAGCCGTCCGAAATTGTAAAATTTCTGTTTATTTTTGCAACCGCTGCTACCTTGCAGAATTTACTTTCAAAGCGTAACCTTATTTTGTTCTTAGGGCTTTCAGCTTGCTGTATGGGTGCGCTGGTAATTATGCGCGATTTTGGTACTTGCGCAATTTTCTTTGTAACAGTACTTGTAATTCTTTATATGCGTTCTGGTAATGTTAAAATTATCGCCGCTATCACAGGTGTTGTAGGTGTCGGCGCTGTTTTCGTTGCAAAATACGTTCCTTATGTTCAGCGTCGTTTTGCAACCTATCGCCATGCCTGGGAATACGCTTCGGATAAAGGCTATCAGCAGACAAGAACTATGGTTG
>JBGVHY010000209.1:0-5395 GCA_045122755.1 Acutalibacteraceae bacterium
ACCTTCGTCAGTAGGAACCCAGTCTTTTTCAACGCGGACAAGTTCAGTTACAGCCTGAACAAAATCATCTTCAGGAATTTCAGGAATAACAAGACGCTCGTTTGACGAGTTTGCTCTCTTTGCGTTCATATCAGGACGGAAAAGATAAATTTTATCATCTTCGCCGCGATAAGCCTTCATACCCTCAAACATTTCCTGACCGTAATGGAAAACCATTGCCGCAGGTGATAATGATACATTTTCAAAAGGTACAATTCTCGGGTCAAACCAGCCTTTACCCTTTTCATAGTTCATTACAAACATATGGTCTGTAAAGATATGACCGAATCCAAGCTTTTCGCCTGCCTTTGGTTTTTCTTTAAGCTTCTGTGATTTTTCGATTTTGATGTTAAGCATAATTTTTATTCTCCTCTGCTTTAGAGGTTTAGAAGTAATTTGCTAATTGCCCCATAACCAATATACTTTTTCTAATAATTTTAGCACTCGAAACGCCATTTGTCAATTATTTTACGCAAAAAAATGCGGCTGAAATACATCAACCGCACAGTTTTTTAATGAAAATAGCCGAGCATTAAAGCATTTCTTCGATTTCAGCCTTGGTCATAAAGCCGACTTCGCGCTTTACTTCCTTGCCGTTTTCAAAAAGAATAAGAGTAGGAATACTTGTAACTTTAAATTCTAAGCTAAGATCCATCTGCTCGTCAATATTAACCTTGCATACCTTAATTTTACCCTCATATTCCTCTGCGATTTCCTCTACATTAGGTGCAATCATTTTACAAGGTCCGCACCAGGTTGCCCAGAAATCAACCAATACAGGGATATCGGAATTAAGTACTTCTGACTCAAAATTTTCTTTTGTAATTGTAATTTCCATAATTATTCTCCTCCGTTTTATTTAGATTTATAGTAAAGCATACAATGGCAGTAGCCTTCAAAGTCGGGGTCTGCTATCTGCTCGCGAAATTCTTTGCAAATGCACTTGTTATCCTCAATTCTCTCGAGCCGACAAGGGCAATAACCGCCTGTCTTTTTAAGTCCTTCTTTTATAGATTTTACTATTTCTTTATCTTCATTCAATTTTACAGCCATTTTAACCTATTCTCCTTGACTTTTTTAGTTTATTATAACATATACTTGTGTTTTTGCAAATGGTTATTTTTGAAAAAGTAAAAAGACACTCTTTTAAAGAGTGTCTTTACATTTACATATTCCTCATGCGGAATTGCGACTACATAATCTTTGATGGATTAATTTTAACACCAGGACCCATTGTAGTAGCAACAACGCAAGATTTGATGTACTGACCTTTAGCGGTTTCAGGTTTTGCTTTAACGATAGCGTCAAGCAATGCATCAAAGTTTTCTTTAACCTTTTCAGCACCGAAAGAAACCTTACCGATAGGACAGTGAATAATGTTGGTTTTATCAAGACGATACTCGATTTTACCAGCCTTAGCTTCTTCAACAGCCTTTGCAACATCCATAGTTACAGTGCCTGCTTTTGGAGAAGGCATAAGACCACGAGGACCAAGCACCTTACCGAGACGACCGATAGTACCCATCATATCAGGTGTAGCAATAACTACATCGAAGTCCATCCAGCCTTCGTTCATGATTTTAGCTACTGTATCAGCATCGCCGAGGTAATCTGCGCCAGCTTCTTTAGCAGCGTCAACCTTGTCACCTTTAGCAAATACTAAAACGCGAACATCTTTACCTGTACCGTTTGGTAAGATAACAGCGCCTCTAACCTGCTGGTCAGCATGTCTTGAGTCAACGCCCAAACGAACGTGAACTTCAACTGTTTCATCAAATTTTGCAGTTTTTGATGCAACTGCGAGTGCAACAGCCTCATCGATATCATATAATTTAGCAGATTCGATCTTCTTTGCACTATCTAAATATTTTTTGCCGTGTTTCATTAATTTTTCCTCCCTATAGAGTGGTTATGCGGATTTTTCCTCCCACCCGGGAACATTAATCGACAACTTCGATGCCCATGCTTCTTGCAGTACCTGCAATCATTGAACAAGCTGCTTCAATGCTGCCTGCATTTAAGTCTGGCATCTTCTGCTCTGCGATTTTTTTAACCTGCTCTCCGGTAATTTTTGCAACTTTATCCTTATTCGGCACACCTGATGCCTTGTCGATGCCGCAAGCTTTTTTAATAAGTACTGCAGCCGGTGGAGTTTTAGTTACAAATGTGAACGAACGATCTGCGTATACTGTGATAACAACAGGAATGATAAGACCTGCATCATTCTTTGTACGCTCGTTAAATTCCTTGGTAAAAGCCATGATGTTTACACCGTGCTGACCCAATGCAGGACCAACAGGCGGTGCAGGAGTAGCTTTTCCGGCAGGAATCTGAAGTTTGATATAGCCGGTAATTTTCTGAGCCATTTCTTAGCACCTCCAAAATACGTGGTTACGGCGGAAAGAGTCATTTTCTCTTTCCTCCCACAGAGGAGTTTTACTCCTCCAGGACATTTAGTCCATATAATATGCGGTAGAAGCCGCAGATTATTTAAACAAGTTCAATCTGTGTGAGCTCGAGTTCTACAGGAGTTTCACGACCGAACATAGAAAGGATAACCTTAACATAGTTTTTGTCAGGTTCAATTTCATCAACAACGCCGACAAAGCCTTCAAGCGGTCCGTCAATAATATTAACGCTGTCGCCAACCTTAAAGTTAACGATAACTTCGTTGCTTTCAACACCGAGTGCCTCTACCTCTTTATCAGATAAAGGGACAGGTGCTGTTGAATTTGCGCCTACAAAACCGGTTACACCTCGAATGTTACGAACGATAAACCACGATTCGTCCGTTACAATCATCTTGACAAGAACGTAGCCCGGGAAAACCTTTCTCTCATACTCACGTTCCTTGCCGTCTTTAACCTCTGTTACGGTTTCGGTTGGGATTTTTACTTCATAGATAAACTCTTGAAGTCCGCGGTTCTCAACAATCTTTTCAATTGAATCCGCTACCTTATTTTCATAACCTGAATATGTGTGAATTACATACCATCTAGGCTCTGACATTTAAGATTCATCCCTTTCTTAAAACATTCGGAATTAATTCTTAAGCAAGGCCAAGAACTAAATCCAAGATTCCTGCAAGACCGAGGTCAAGCAGACAGATATATGCACCAACAAGAGCACACATAACTAATACAACTACGAAATTCTTTAAAACTGTTTTTCTTGAAGGCCAGGAGATATTTTTAATTTCTCTCTTGTAATCCTTGAAGAAACGTTTAATGCGACGAGGAATAGTAATCTTTGTGCCATTAGATTCCATAACCTCGGCATAATCGGAAACCAACATAGATACTGTTGCGAGTACCATAACAACACCTGCTCCGATTAATGCTAAAAGGAAAGGTAATTGTGTTGAGATTCCCTCGGTTGCTGCTGCGAGTTCATTTGTTGTAGCTACTGATGTACGTTTATCAAAGTACATTGTAACAGGGTTTGCAAAATAAATTGCACACATATTAACAAATGCAGCAATCGAGAAGCCGAAAGAAGCATATTTAGCTCCTTTAACTTTGAAGTTTGTTGCAGCGAAAACTAATGTTAATGCTGAAAGTAAAAATGCAAAGAAATACCATGCACTTTTATAGGTAGTAACATCTTTTCCTGCTACAGACTGTGTCGAACCGAACGCTGACTGAAAACCTGTAAGTGAATAGTCTGCACCCACCTTTACGAAATCAAAGAAAAAGAGGGTAAGTACAGCAACTGAGAAAACACAAACAAGTGCTTTGAATAATGTTGGTAGTACTTTAGTATTCTTCATAACTGCACCTCTTACTTTGTTTCTTTGTGAAGGGTGTGTTTCTTGCAGAATCTGCAATACTTGTTCATTTCAAGTCTGTCAGGGTCGTTCTTTTTGTTTTTGACTGTGTCATAATTACGCTGTTTGCATTCTGTACAAGCCAAAGTAATTTTTACTCTCATGACGGCACCTCCAGTTTATTTTTGGATAATTTTTGCCTCCCTCAATTAAGGCAATTTTTAGGCACATAAAAAAAGCCCTTTGTCAGAGGTAGAATAATAATACCACATTCTACCCCCAAAGGTCAAGCATTTTTTTCAAAATTTTCAGATTTTTTAGGAAATTTGCCGATTTTTTTGTATTTCATCGTCTTGCACTACCTGTATACCACCATACTATACTATATACATTGGTCGCTCGCTTTTCAATGCATCACAACTTGCTAATGGCAATTATAACTATAAGCTTATAGCCGAAACAGGCGGAAAAATTCCACCTGTTTCTTATTTATCTTCTTTTTTATCTTTAAGTAGCTTTGCAAGCTCGTCCATAAAAGTATTGATATCTCTAAACTCGCGATAAACTGACGCATAACGAACATATGCTACATCGTCGATATTCTTAAGCTCTTCCATAACCAATTCGCCGATGCGTTTTGAAGTAACTTCTCTATCAAGCGAATTCTGTAACGAAGCCTCAATATTATCAATCGCCTTTTCGAGCTGGTCAAGAGTAACCTGACAGCCTTCGCTTGCCTTTAACATACCGTTAAGAAGCTTATTTCTGTCAAATGTCTGACGTGATTTATCCTTTTTGATAACAACAATCGGAAAGCTTTCGATTATCTCGTAGGTTGTGAAACGCTCGGAGCACCCTAAACACTCGCGACGACGACGGATTTTTTCACCCTCGTCGGTAGGACGTGAGTCAACAACCTTGCTTTCTTCGTATCCGCAATAAGGACATTTCATATCTTTTTCCTCCGTAATATAAAATTTAATTATTTACTGTCTGGTGGCAGGCAACCGACTCGGTTGTCAGCGCCGCAAATTCATAGCCTTTACTTTTATAATAAGCACAGATGCTGTCAAGCGACTGAACTGTGGTATCCTTGGCAGAAGTATCATGCATAAGAACTACGCACATATCCTTGCCTTTTGATGCGGTTTTGATATTTGAAAGTATCTTATTGGCAGGAACATTGACTCCGTCTGCATCACCTGAGTTCACATTCCAGTCAAAATACTTATAACCGATATCTTCAACCATTCCCGTAAGACGAGTCATTATTCCGTCGGAATAATTCGCGCTGATAGTATTGCTCGAACCGCCCGGAAAGCGGATAATCCTCGCATCAACACCGGTTTTATCATAAACAAGCTTACCTATCTTATTAAGGTCATCAAAATAAGCCGAGGTGCTCGAATAAATCTTTTTGTAATCATGGGAATATGTATGAAGCGCTATTGTATGCCCTGCATCGGTAATTTTCTTCATATACTGAGGCTTTTCCGCCGCGGTAACAAAGAAAGTTGCCTTTGCTTTATATCTTTTTAAAATTTTGAGTATTTTCAATGTGTTATCAGACGGGCCGTCATCGAAAGTAAG
>JBGVHY010000210.1:0-2449 GCA_045122755.1 Acutalibacteraceae bacterium
CATGGGGTGACCGCCAACAAATGTAAAACCGTATTTTTTTGCAAGTGAAAAGCCACATTCGCAAATTAGTTTCTTAGTACCGCAACAGTCGATTACAAATGCATCTTTTTTGATAAGTTCGGCATTATCCTTGAAATATTCAATTGAAGCCTCTGGATAAAGTGCGAGTAAAATTAAATCGCAATCACCTATATTGGTTTTATTAAGCGTTTCATCGACAATATTTTCAAGCTTGGCAAATTCTAAAACTTTTTCATCGATATCATAAGCCAAAACTGTATGACCTGATTTTTTATAAGCTTTTACCATTGAACCGCCGATAAGTCCAAGGCCTACTACTCCGACTTTCATTCGCTTATTGCCTCTCTTACTTTTAAAGCTTTTCGTGCTACAATATCAAATTGTTCAGGTGTAAGTGACTGAGCGCCGTCACAAAGCGCACAAGCAGGATTATTATGTACCTCAACCATAATGCCGTCAGCACCGCAAGCGGCAGCCGCAAGAGCCATAGGCTCAACCATCCAGTTGATACCTGTTGCGTGTGACGGATCAACTACTACAGGCAAATGTGACAATGATTTAAGCATAGGAACAGCTGATAAATCAAGTGTGTTTCTTGTAGCAGTTTCATAAGTTCTGATACCGCGCTCACAAAGAACAACATTTTCGTTACCCTCTGACATAATGTATTCAGCACTCATTAAAAACTCTTTTAATGTATTAGCAAGACCGCGTTTTAAAAGAATCGGTTTATTGGTTTTTCCGAGTTCTTTAAGCAGATCAAAGTTTTGCATATTACGAGCTCCAACCTGAATAAAGTCAACTTCTTCAAACAAATCAATGTGATTAACATTCATAATTTCAGTAACAATCGGCAAACTTGTAGCTTTTCTTGCTTCGAGTAATAACTCAATACCGTCACCACCAAGACCCTGGAAGTCATAAGGTGAAGTTCTAGGCTTAAATGCACCGCCGCGAAGAATATTAGCCCCCGATGCTTTTACCTTTGTAGCAACCTCGATAATCTGTTCTCTTGACTCTACCGAGCAAGGACCTGCTATCATAGCAAAATTTTCGCCACCTATTTTAACGCCGCTTACATCAATTACAGAGTCATCAGGATGAAATTTTCTGTTACATTTTTTATATGGTTCGGAAACTCTTTTTACTGATTCAACGATATCAAGACTCTGTACCAAATCAATATCAACCTTTGCGGTATCACCGATAAGACCTAAAACGGTATAATCGCTACCCTCAACGATATGAACACTGATATTCTGTTTTTCTATCCAATTAATAAGATGGTTCATCTGTTCTTCGGTTGTTCCGCGCTTTAATACTGCGATCATAATAGTTCTCCTTTTTACAAAAAAAGCCTACACAGGAGTGACTGTGTAGGCTAAAAATTTTAATCAGTTAATCGAGAAAAAACTTCATTAAACTTTTTTGCAACACAAATCACTACTACCTTCAATAGAAAAGTAATAGTTAAAAAAGTAAAAGAATGAAGTTGTGTAAGAAAATAACATACTCATATTAACTTACCTTTCGCGACCAATTTCTTGTATTATATCACTTAGAAGCCCTATTGTCAAGGAAAATATTATATTTTTCATTACATATTGCACATTTTGTCAAAATGTGTTACTATTTTAAAAGGAAGGTGAAAATTATGAAAAAGAACGCTAAAATTTTAATATGGATTTCATCTTTGCTTATTATTGCAATAGTTATGGGATTCGGAGTTTACAGCAGAAATAATGAAACTGTTCCTGTAAGCGGTGGGAATGTTGCTGAAACCGCTGTAACCACTAAAAAACACAAAGAAACTACCATAACTATCGGAAGTACCGGTGATATTTTGATTCATAGCCCCATTTTTCGCTCGGTTTATGATTCCAAAAGTGACACTTATGATTTTAATAGCATCTTTAAATATGTAAAGGATATTTATTCTTCATATGACTTGATGGTTGCTGATCTTGAGCAGCCACTTGGCGGTGAAGAAAAAGGTTACTCCGGATTTCCATTGTTCAATGCCCCTGATTCAATTGCAGACGCTCTTAAAAACAGCGGAGTTGACTTATTACTTACCGCAAATAACCATTGTTACGACCAGGGTAGTGATGGATTTTTCAGGACGATGTCTGTTTTAAAGAATAAGCAAATTGAATTCATCGGAACTCGTGAAAAAGATGCTAAGCCTTATATTGTCAAGGATATTCAGGGAATAAAGGTCGGAATGATTAATTATACTTATGAAACTGAGGCTCTTACCGACACTAAATACATAAACGGTATACCGATGAATTCCGAAACCTCTCCCCTTTTAAACTCATTTAACTATGATAGACTTGATGAATTTTATGCAGAATTTAAAACTAATATGAGCAATATGTATAAAGATGGCGCCGATGTAATTATCGCATATATGCATTGGGGTGAA
>JBGVHY010000211.1:0-24322 GCA_045122755.1 Acutalibacteraceae bacterium
CATAAAGATGACTTGAATAAAATTATTTGGATATCAATCATCTTTTCGCCGAAGGCTCATATAGCTTATATACACCTTTAGGCATAAAGATGGCTTGAATAAAATTATTTGGATATCAATCATCTTTTCGCCGAAGGCTCATATAGCTTATATACACCTTTAGGCATAAAGATGACTTGAATAAAATTATTTGCTTGCAGCTTTAACGATGATTGAGAAATCCTCAGCTTTAAGCGAAGCGCCGCCGATAAGACCACCGTCAACGTTAACTTTTGAAAGGAGTTCTTCAGCGTTGCCTGCATTCATAGAACCGCCGTACTGAATTGTAACAGTTTCAGCAACGTCTGCGCCGTAAATATCAGCGATTGCGTCACGAACGAATTTGTTACCTTCGTCAGCCTGCTCAGCAGTAGCTGTTTCACCTGTACCGATAGCCCATACAGGCTCGTAAGCGATGATAACGTTTTTAAGCTCTTCTACAGTAACATCTTTAAGAGCAATTTTTGTCTGTAAGCTAAGAAGCTCTTTTGTGATACCCTGTTTTCTCTGCTCTAAAGTTTCACCAACGCAGATAATAGTTTTAAGACCTGCTTCGAGTGCAGCTTTTGAACGAAGATTTACAGTTTCATCAGTTTCACCGAAATACTGTCTTCTCTCTGAGTGACCTGTGATAACATATTCAACACCGCAAGCAAGAAGCATTTCAGCAGAAATCTCACCTGTGTAAGCGCCTGATGCTTTGAAGTGAACATTTTCAGCACCGATTTTGATATTTGAGCCTTTAGCAGCCTCAACTGCAGCAGCGATGTCAACGTAAGGTACACAAAGTACAACGTCACAGCCTGCGTCAGCAACCAAAGGTTTCATTTCGTTAATTAAAGCAGTGGTTTCTGCCGGTGTTTTATTCATTTTCCAGTTACCTGCGATAACTGCATTTCTTTTTTCTTTTAACATAGTTGTTTTCCTCCGTAATTTAAATTGCTCACTTGTGAGTACACATTTTAAGGCTCCCTTGCCATAAAGAGAGCTGTCAGCGAAAGCTGACTGAGGGATTTACCTCTAAAACAAAGTGTGGAATAGGTTTTATTCCACACTTTATAAAATTTTCTTATTTATCGTTCATTGCCATGATACCCGGAAGGTCTTTACCCTCAAGGAACTCAAGTGAAGCGCCGCCACCTGTTGAGATATGGCTCATCTTGTCGCCGAAACCGAGAGTGTTAACAGCTGCTGCAGAGTCACCGCCACCGATGATTGTTGTAGCATCTGTTTCAGCCAAAGCTTTAGCAACTGCGATAGTTCCCTGTGCGAAGCATGGGTTCTCAGAAACGCCCATAGGTCCGTTCCAAACAACAGTTTTAGCTGATTTAACTTCGTTTGCGAAGAGTTCAGCTGATTTGGGACCGATGTCAAGACCCATAACGTCATCCGGAATTGAACCTACATCATAAGTTGAAACTTCAACAGGTGCATCGATAGGATCCGGGAAATCTTTTGTACAGTTGTTATCGATAGGAAGAAGGATTTTAACGCCTTTTTCCTCTGCTTTTTTAAGCATTTCTTTACAGTAATCAACCTTTTCAAGGTCAACGAGTGAAGTACCCACTTTGTGGCCCTGTGCAACCTGGAATGTGTAAGACATACCGCCGCCGATGATAAGAGTATCAGCTTTGTCAAGAAGATTCTGGATAACATTAAGTTTATCAGAAACTTTAGCACCACCGAGGATTGTAACGAAAGGTCTTACAGGGTTTTCAACTGCATTACCTAAGAATTTGATTTCTTTTTCGATGAGGTAACCAACAACTGATTCCTCAACATATGAAGCAACACCAACTGTTGAGCAGTGAGCTCTGTGAGCAGCACCAAAAGCGTCGTTTACAAAGAGGTCAGCAAGTGAACCAAGCTCTTTAGAAAGAGCTTCGCCGTTTTTGGTTTCTTCTGCTCTGTAACGTGTATTCTGGAGAAGAACTACGTCACCATCATTCATAGCTGCAACAGCTGCTTTAGCATTTTCGCCTACTACGCAGTCGTCAGCAGCGAAAACTACTTCTTTACCGAGATGCTCTGAAAGACGTTTAGCAACAGGTGCTAATGATAATTCAGGCTTAGGCTCGCCCTTCGGTTTACCGAGGTGAGAGCAAAGAATAACTTTACCGCCGTCAGCGATAAGCTTTTTAATTGTAGGAAGAGCTGCAACGATTCTGTTTTCGTCTGTGATAACGCCGTTTTTAAGCGGAACATTGAAGTCACAACGAACAAGAACTCTTTTGCCCTTTGCGTTGATATCGTCTACTGTTTTTTTGTTTAATGTCATCATTTTAAAACATTCCCTTTCATATTAAATTAAATGCTAAGGCTTGGCTCTCAGCCAAACCCCTAATGACCTATTATACATTGTATATTATTAGCTCGAATTTTTCAAGTAAAAATATCAAATTTTCTTAAATTTATACTTATTATTTAAAGAGAAGTGTCAAATTATGCTTAATTTTGTTAATATTTTAACAACTTGCCTGTTTCGACTTTACTTTTTAATGAAAATGAGGTATAATAATATAATCTTACCGTGCGAGCAGGGTGGAATGCCCACATCCCGCCGATAAAATATCTCACTTGTTCTTTTCGCGTTGAGATAAACTTAAATCTTTCCGCGTGTGCCAAGTGATAGATTTTGTTTAAATACGAGTAAAATACCGCAGGAATACTTGATGTATTTCAAGGGATTTTTTACGAAGTAGTTATCAAAATATCTCGCTTGTACTTTTCGCGTTGAGATAAACTTAAATCTTTCCGCGTGTGCCAAGTGAAAGATTTTGTTTAAATACGAGTAAAAATACCGCAGGAATACTTGATGTATTTCAAGGGATTTTTACGAAGTAGTTATCAAAATATCTCGCTTATACTTATCGCGTTGAGATAAACTTAAATTAAAGAAAGGAGAAGTTTTATAAGTGTTATTAGTAGTCGATATTGGTAATACAAACATCACGCTGGGAGTTTTCGACGGTGACGAAAACAAAATGATTGCAAGAATGGCAACGGAAAAAACAAAAACCGCTGACCAGTATGCAGTTGAGCTTATGAATGTTTTAAATATTCACGAAATAAACCGCGAAGATTTAGACGGATGTATTGTTTCCAGTGTTGTACCGTCCTTAACAAATGCTTTTAAAAGAGCTTGTAATCTTATAAAGATACAAAAGACACTTTTTGTAGGACCGGGAGTCAAAACAGGACTTGATATTAAAATTGATAATCCTGCTCAGCTTGGCGCTGACTTAGTCGTAGGCGCTGTTGCGGCTATCAAAAAATATCCTATGCCTTGCATAATTTTAGACCTCGGAACCGCTACAACAATCAGCGTTCTTGATAAAAACGGCTCATTTTTAGGCGGCCCGATTTGCGCGGGTATTGGTATTTCACTTGAAGCACTTACTTCCAGAACTTCTCAGCTACCCGGTATTTCTCTCGAAACTCCGAAATCGGTTATCGGCAAAAATTCTATCGACAGTATGAAAGCAGGTCTAGTTATCGGCTCTGCCTGTATGATAGAGGGTCTGATTGACCGAATTGAGGAAGAGCTGGGAGAAAAAGCTACTATCGTAGCAACAGGCGGACTTGCACCTGAAGTCGTTAAAAATTGCAGAAGAGATATTATTATCAATGACAATCTTTTGCTTGACGGCTTAAAAGAAATTTACGAAAAAAACGTAAAGTAAAAACAAAAAATCTAAAAGAATTGCATCGGTTAAACCGAGCAATATCAGGAGGAATTTATTATGTCAACAAGAAGAAATAATTCAGTTTATAAGTTGGTGTTAACAGCTGTATTTATGGCGATTACTGCGTTTTTACAGTTGTTCGCAAGCTCATTTACAGTAGGGACAGTAAGCTTTTCAATCGTACTTATCCCGATTGTTATCTGCGGTATTTTAGCAGGACCGGCAGGCGGTGCGCTTTGCGGTCTTACATTCGGTGTTATTACAATGGTCGGTGGTATCACAGGCGGTGACGTTTTCACCGCAACTCTTATGCAGTCAGGCACACGCGGTTTTATTATTACAACCCTTATCTGCCTTGTAAAAGCAACCGCCGCAGGTCTTTTATCTGCACTTGTTTATAAAGTGCTCGAAAACAAAAACAATTTCGTAGCTGTAATCTGTGCAGCTGCTACTGCGCCTATCGTTAATACAGGCTTGTTTATTCTCGGTGCGCTTACATTGTCAGATGTTTTATCAGTTGCTTTCACAAACGGCGGCTCGGTGATTCAGTTCTTGGTAATCGGCTGTGCCGGTGTAAACTTTATCATCGAATTCTTAGTAAATATTATTTTTGCGCCTGCAATTTATCAGCTGATAAAGGCAGTCGGAAAGGGTAAAATCTAAAATTATGAACATTTCATCTTTACAACAAAGACTATCTTCGGATAGTCTTTGTTTAATCGAAAATCCGCTTAATCTTAAATATTTCACAGGCTCGGATATCGACACAGGCTATCTTGCAGTATCAAAGGAAAACGCTTATTTCCTTACCGATTTTCGTTACATTGAGGTTGCGGAAAAATACTTTAAAAATACTGATGTAACTGTTGTTTTGCAAGAAAAAGCATCAGAGCAGATAAAGGATATTTTTGAAAAAGAAAACAAAACCGAACTGCTTATCGAAACTGACCACCAAAGCGTTTCAAAGTTAGAATTTTTCAAGAAAATCTCCAAAAATATTGTTACCGATAAAACGCTCGATAACATTATTTATGACCTGAGAATTGTAAAATCCGACTGGGAGCTCGAGCAAATTGCAAAGGCTCAGGAAATAACCGATAAAGCATTCGCTCATGCTTTAAAATTCATAAAAGTCGGTAGTATTGAGCGTGATTTGGCGCTGGAAATTGAGTTTTTTATGCGAAAAAGCGGCGCTGAAAGCGTATCTTTTAACCTTATCACAATTTCGGGTAAAAACACTTCCCTGCCTCATGGAATTCCGTCGGAAAAACAAATACAAAACGGCGATTTTATAACAATGGATATCGGTTGTAAGGTAAACGGCTACTGCTCGGATATGACAAGAACAGTTGCTATCGGTTTTGCTACAGATGAAATGAAAAAAGTTTATAATACTGTTCTCGAAGCACAAAAAAGAGCTCTTAAAACCGTAAAAAGCGGTGTTGTAGCAAGTGAAGTTGATAAAGCCGCTCGCGATTATATTTATGAAAACGGCTATGAGGGTTGTTTTGGTCATTCTACAGGTCACGGTGTAGGTCTGTTTATCCATGAAGCTCCAACTGTCGGACCAAGAAGTGACAAGGTTTTGCAACCGAATATGGTTATCACCATCGAACCCGGAATTTATTTAAAGGACAAATTCGGTGTAAGAATCGAGGATATGGTCGCAGTAACAGAAAACAGCTGTTTGGATTTCACCAAAAGTCCGAAGGAACTTATTATTTTATAAATATAACAGTTTCGTCACATTATTTGACTTTATATCAAATTTATAGTATAATAATCGTTGGAATATTGCCGACGATTATTTTTTATAATTTCTTAATATTTTCTTTTGCAGATTTTTAAAATGCAATGGTTAAATTAAAATTAAGGACAAGGAAAGGATATGTTCTTTGATGGAATTCAGAGAAGAATGTTTTTTACCGGTTATTATCGGTGCAGATATAAACGCTTACAGCTTAGCAAGAAGCTTTCACGAGGAATATAAAATTAAATCTCTCGTAATTTCAATGCTCGAGGCTAAGATTATTTCTAAATCAAAAATCATCGAAAACCGCATTTATGAAGGTCTTGAAAATGAAGATGTTCTTATCAAAACTTTGATGGATATCGGCGAGGAATTTAAGGGTAAGAAGAAGCTTATCGTCCTCGGCTGCGGTGACTGGTATGTAAGAATACTTTCAGAGAACAAGAAAAAGCTTGAAAAGTATTATTTTGTTCCTTATATCAACGCTGACTTGCTCAATGAAATAGTGCTTAAAGACAAGTTTTACGAAATCTGCGATAAGCTGGATATCCCTTATCCTGATACTTTTGTTTACAATTGCAAGCAGGAAAACACTCTTGATTTTACTTACGAATATCCTATCATTGCAAAGCCTGCAAATTCGGCGCTTTATCACTATGCAAAATTTGACGGCAAGAAAAAAGTTTTCCGTTTGAAAAGCCGTGAAGAATTAGATACAATGCTTAAAAACCTTGAAACTTCGAGCTATGATTACAAATTCTTAATTCAGGATTGTATCCCCGGCGGTGATGACAAAATGCGCGTGCTTAACTGCTATTGCGACCGCAATGCAAAGGTGAAGTTTGCCTCTCTAGGTCACGTTTTGCTTGAAGAGCATACACCGTCTGCAATCGGCAACCCTGTTGTTGTTATCAACGAGGTTAATAATGATATTGTAAAAGCCGCAACAAAATTTCTTGAAGAAATCGGCTATACAGGCTGGGCTAATTTTGATATTAAATATGACGAACGCGACGGAATTTTCAAATTCTTTGAAATTAACGTGCGCTTGGGACGTTGCAATTACTATGTAACAGGCTCAGGCTTTAACACCGTAAAACGAATCGTTGATGATTTAGTTTTTGAAAAAGACCTTGAATACACAGTGGCAACCAACGAAAACCTCTTCTCGGTTGTTCCTATGGGTGTTATTAAAAAATATGTTAAGGATACTGATATGATTAAGCGCGCAATTGACCTTGACAAAAAAGGCAAGCGCTGTCATCCGCTAATTTACAAGGGTGATATGTCACCGATAAGAGCTTTCTATGTTTACGCGCAGTTACTTAACTACTTCAGAAAATATAAAAAATATAAATAAGAAGGCTAAAATATGAGTGAAAAAACACTTGGAGTTTTAGGCGGAATGGGACCTATGGCTACGGCATATTTTATGAAAATTATTATAGATATGACCGATGCCAAGGCTGATCAGGAGCATATTCCTATGCTCGTTTACAATCACACCACCATTCCCGACAGAACTGAATATATTCTTGATAACTCAAAACAAAACCCTGTTCCGATTTTGCAATCCGATGCAAAAAAGCTCCAAAGTGCAGGAGTAGATGTTATCGCAATGCCTTGCAATACCGCACATTTCTTTTTTGAAGAAATTCAAAAAAGTGTCGATATTCCTGTTTTGCATATCGTTAAAGAAACGGTTGAATACATTGCAAAACGCGATGAAACCTGCAAAAAAATCGGCATTTTGGCTACCAAAGGTACGCTGAAATCAGGCGTTTTCGAGGACTTTTGCAAGCAGTACAACCTAGAAGCCGTTCTTCCTACAAAAGCTGTTTCGGATATGCTTATGGATATTATCTATAACAAAATCAAAAAAGGCAAAAAAGTCAGCGTAGCCGAATTTTTAGGCATCATTGATGATATGAGAGAAAACGGTTGTGACGCGGTAATTCTCGGTTGCACCGAATTGTCGGTTATCAAATCGGATTTGCATTTAAACCGATATGATATTATCGATTCTCTGGAAGTTTTAAGCCGTCGTTCAATTGAGCTTTGCGGTAAAAAAGTAAAGGAAAGTTACTTTAATGATTAAAGAAAAAAAGCCTATTATCCCTAAATATGCAGCCATTCCGCTACTTCTTACAGTCGTGGCAAACTTAATTGCATACTACGGTTCAACAATAATAGTTGACGGCTTCGGGCTCACACGCCACTCGGTCGCATTTCCGATTGATTATAAAATTCCTTTTTCGCCTGAATGGATTATAATTTACTTCGGCTGTTATATTTCTTGGGTCGCTTTTTACATAATCACCTGTCGAGAAAGCAAAGAAATCTGCTATAATTTTGTAACCGCCGAAGTAATTGCTAAAATGATTGCATTGGTTGTTTTTATTGTCTACCCTACCGAAATGGTTGAACGAGGCACATTTGAACAATCGCTGGGAAATGGGTTATTAGAACAAATTACAGCTTTTATGTACAATGCTGATAAGCCTGTAAACCTCTTTCCGTCCATTCATTGCCTTGCAAGCTGGGTAGGATTCAGAGGTCTTTCCTGGTGCAAAAAAGTGAGTGCTCAACTTAAAATCTTCGCATTTATTCTCGCTATTTTGGTATTTTTATCAACGCTTTTTACAAAGCAGCACTATGTAATAGATATTCTCGGCGGAGTCTTAGCAGTTGAAATAGGTATTTTTATTTCAAAAAAATTACGTTTCGGAAGTTTTATCAGGAGAAAATTTTATAATGAGCAAATCTAACGATAAAGGCGGATTTACCAGTTTTAAAAAGCAAATCCTTAATATCGGCGGAGTTATTCTACTGACAATAATAGTTTTTTCGATAATTCTGCTTAATAACAAGGATTTCAGCTTTTCTGAGTTTTTCAGCTACATAAAATCGCTTAATATTTTTTATGTTCTCGGCGCGATCGTATGTATGCTTCTGTTTATACTTTTTGAGGGTTTAAGCTTGAAAATCATCCTCAAAAAGCTCGGATATAAATCAAAATTCCGTGAGGCTATGATTTATTCAACCTCGGATATTTACTACTCGGCTATCACCCCATCGGCTACAGGCGGTCAACCCGCATCGGTTTACTATATGAATAAGGACGGCATTCCTGTTTCGGCGGCTACTGCGGCAGTTACATTCAATATTTTTATGTACACAGCATCGATTATGCTGATTGCAGTTTTCGCTTTTTTAGTAAAGCCGTCGTATTTTCTGCATTTTGACCTTATTTATAAAATACTGATTATCGCGGGACTTATAGTTCAAGGCGCAATCCTTACATTCTTCTTTTTACTTATGAAAAAGCCTGCAATTCTGAAAGCCTTGGCAAATGCAGTTTTTAAGCTCTTACATAAAATCAGAATTGTTAAGGATATAGATAAAAAATTAAAATCGGTTGATAATACAATTGCCTCTTACAAAACAAGTATCGATATTATAAAAGGCAATCTGCCGTTAGCAATTTGGGCGCTCGTACTTAACTTCTTACAGCGTGTTTCGCAAATGGCAATTGCAGTATTTATCTACTTTGCCGCAGGACTCAAAGGCATCAGCGTAGTCGAGATTTTTGTTTTGCAGTCATTCTGTCTGCTCGGCTCTAACAGCGTGCCGATCCCCGGTGCGGCAGGCGTTTCGGAAGGACTTTATTTAAGTGCTTTCAAGCCGTTTTTTGAAAAAACAATGCTCCTTAACTGTATGATGGCAACAAGAGGAATCGCGTATTACATAAGCTTCATATTCTCAGGTATCTTAACATTTATACATCACATTTATATAACATTAAGAAGAAATAAAGGGGAATAATTCTATGCTAAAATACTGGAACTATACAGTAATACTTACCTTTGTATCATTAAGCTGCGCATTGGTTGGTATGAGTTTTTCTTTTGATTTTATAGCAGGACTCGGCAAACCGGTTTGGTGGTCGGTAATCTGCCTGCTTATATGCGGATTGTGCGATGCTTTTGACGGCAGAATTGCCAGAAGTAAGAAAGACAGAACCTTATCCGAAATCCGTTTCGGAATCCAACTTGATTCGCTTTGTGATATTGTTTGTTTCGGCGCTCTTCCTTGCTGTATCGGTTACGCAGTAGGTATGCAGGAGTGGTACTTTATCCCGATATTCTGTTTTTACTGCATCTGCGGTGTCACTCGCCTTTCCTATTTCAATATGAAAGAGGAAGAGGAATTAATCGCCGAAGAAAAGACTGAAGAAAAAACTTATACAGGTATGCCGATAACAACAGTTGCGCTTATTTTCCCGTTGTTCTATCTTTTGTATCATGTTTGTCCTCGCGATGTATTCTTGGCACTTTTTGCATCTGCTTTTGTACTTTGCGGCGCATTGTTTATACTTCCTTTCCGTATCCGCAAACCGGGACTTCCGGGAATTTTGTGTATGATAGGCGCAGGTGTGCTTGAAGCAGTAATCGTTTTCGCTTTACTGTTCATTTTTAAAAGATAACTTATGAGAAATACTACTGATATCAAAACGTTTGAATACTCCACGTTTCAAGCGTTTCTTTACAGAAACAAAATCGGGCGGTTACTGTTGAAACTGCTTATTAGTCCAAGAGTATCAAAATTCGTCGGCTCATTTATGAATTCTTTTCTTTCAAAGCCGATGATAAAAGGGTTTATAAAAAATAATAACATTGATATGGCGCAATTTGAGGATAAAAAGTATACCTCTTATAATGACTTTTTTACAAGAAAAATCCGCCCAAAAATCCGTCCGTTGTCAGAAGATAAAACCCAGCTTATCTCCCCTGCTGACAGCAGACTTTTAGCGCTGACAATTGATGAAAACTTAAAATTTAAAATCAAAAATGCTTATTATAATCTTGATGATTTTCTCGGCGATGAAAAACTTGCTGACGAATTTATCGACGGTAAACTGCTTATATTCCGCCTTTGTGTTGATGATTATCACCGCTACTGCTTTATTGATAACGGCGAGATTTTAAGCAATAAGTTCATAAACGGCAGACTTCATACCGTTCAGCCGATAGCCCTTGAGCGTGACAACTTTTTCAAAGAAAACTGCCGTGAGATAACCGTTATGCAGACTGAAAACTTCGGTAAAGCGGTTATGGTTGAAGTCGGCGCAATGATGGTAGGCAAAATTGTAAATCATAAAAAAGAGGGTAAATTCTCACGCGCTGAGGAAAAAGGCTATTTTGAATTCGGCGGTTCAACCGTCTGCGTGATACTCAAAAAAGACGCCGCTGAGATTGATGAAGAAATAATTAAAAATACTGAAAACAACCTTGAAACAAGAGTTTTTTTCAGAGAAACTATAGGAAACAAAAAGTCTTGCTAATAATTAGCAGGGCTTTTTGTTCATAATTTATTCAAATTTTCCTTGAATTTTGTCGGTTTTTATAGTATAATGTTTATAATTAAATATTAAAAAACGTAATATAATAAATAGAACGAAAAGAAGTGATTAAATGAGAGCAGACGGAAAGAAGCTTAAAAACTTAGACGCTATGTCAAAGGCTATGCCTATGTTTATGCCACATAGATATGACACTATGAATATGATTACTCTTGATATTCCGCTTGAGCCGTTGCGCGAATATGTAAATAAACGCAGAAAAACTAATCTTCCTGTAAGCCATTTAGCTATTATCATTGCCGCGTTTGTAAGAGTGCTTTCGCAGTATCCTGAGCTTAACCGCTTTGTTGTTAACAAAAAGTTCTATGCCCGAAATGAAATCACTGTAAGTATGGTTGTTATGAAAAATGCAAACGACCACGGCGAAATGAACAAGATGTATTTTGAGCCTGATGATACTATTGATGACGTTGTAAGAAAAATTAATAAATATATTGAAGAAAACCGCGATGAAGAGAGCAACAACTCTACCGATAAAGCGCTCAATATTTTATCAAAAGTTCCCGGGCTTTTCTCGGCAGGCGTAAATGTTATAAAATTCATTGACAAGCACGGTCTTTTGCCAAAAGCGGTAATCAACGCTTCACCGTTCCACGCATCTATGCTTATTACTAACCTTTCTTCAATCCGAACCAATCATATTTATCATCATATCTATGATTTCGGTACAACAAGCCTTGGTATGGCAATGGGTAACTACCGCTATAAGGCTGAGAAAAAGGGCGACGAGATAAATTACATAAAAACTTTACCGCTCGGTCTTGTTATGGATGAGCGAATCGCATCAGGCGCATTCTTTGCAATAGCATTCAAGCAGTTTGAAAAGTATTGCAGAAACCCTGAATTGCTTGAAGTTAAGCCTGAAAAAATCGTCCGCGATCCTAACGTAAAGGTTAGAGCATAAAAATTTCCCCGTTCAATAGGAACGGGGATTTTTTAAATTTACATATAAATTTGATTATTTATCTTCAAACTTCTCGCAGCACGGGTCTGCTGTTTGAGTTTTCGGTTCATCCTTTGCAGGTTTTGTAACATCGCCGAGACCTGTTGTTTCAGCGAATGTAACATTCTTATTTACTGCTTCAACCGCATCGGTAGGAATGATAATTTTTGAAGCTTTGCCGTCAGCCATTTTAACAAGTGATTCGTATTTTTTAAGCTCTAAAATCGCAGCTGTGGGATTAGAGTCGATAAGCGCCTTAATACCGTCAGCTTCAGCCTGCTTAGCAAGCAATACTGCTTTAGCCTCACCTTCTGCTCTCGCAATTCGAGCGTCACGTTCGCCTTCCGCTGCCAAAATCATAGCTTGCTTGTCACCCTCAGCGCGAGTAATAGCAGCCGCTTTGTGACCTTCAGCCTGTAAGAGAGTCTCACGTCTGTCACGTTCAGCCTTCATCTGTTTTTCCATCGCATTCTGAATTTCTTTTGGCGGTAAAATGTTCTTAAGCTCAACACGCACAACCTTGATACCCCAAACGTCAGTAGCCTCATCAAGAGTTTTTGTCATATCTCCGTTGATTCGGTCACGCGATGTAAGTGTGCCGTCAAGCTCCATTTCACCGACGATATTACGCAAGGTAGTAGCCGCAAGATTTTCAAGTGCGCTGATAGGGTTTACCGCACCGTAGGTATAAAGCTTTGCATCGAAAACTTTAAAATAAATAACGGTATCAATCTGCATTGTAACGTTATCTTTTGTAATAACCGGCTGCGGCGGTGAGTCGATAACCTGCTCTTTTAATGTGATCTTCTTTGAAATTTTCTCAATCAGCGGTATTTTAACGTGAATACCTGCGTCCCATGTGGTTTTATATTTACCCAAAAACTCAATTACATACTGAGTTGCCTGAGGTACGATACGCACATTTGGGATAACGATGATTAAAATAATTACTAAAGCGATAATAAACGGCATAAATTAGCCCCCTTTAAAAATTTTTCTATTATCAGTATATTATATTATCTGTAAATTTTCAATAAAAATTTAAAAAATCAAAAAAAGCAACTCAAAAGAGTTGCTTAAAATTACTTATTCTCGTAAACTTCAGGCTTTAACACACCGATATAAGGCAGATTGCGGTAGATATCATCATAATCAAGACCGTAGCCGACAACAAATTCATCAGGAATTTTTGCGCCCTCATAATGAACCGAAATATCGCGTTTTCTGCGGTCAGGCTTATTAAGTAAAACGCAAAGTCTAACGTCGTCGCACCCTTTGCCTTTGAGCACGTGAATGAGGTTGTAAAGAGTGTTGCCTGTATCAAGGATATCCTCGATAATTACGATATTGTACTGCGACAAATCCTGAACTTTTAAGTCGAGGCGGATATGAACAGTACCGTTTGAAATGGTTTTATCACCGTAAGAAGAAGCCTGCATAAAATCAACCTCGCATGGAATATCAATCTCACGCATAAGGTCAGCGGTAAAAATAAGTGATCCTTTAAGAATACAAACCAAAAGCAATTTTTTATCGCTGTCGCGGAAATCATCTGAGATTTCTTTACCAATTCTTTTAACTATGTCTTTAATCTCTTCTTTGGAAAATAAAATCTTTTCAATATCGTTGTGCATTTTAAAACTCCTCATTAATTATATAAGAATAATCTAACATAAAATGCCGTTTTAATTATGAACAAACTGTGAACAAACGCAAAAATCGACAAAAAACAGCTTAAAAAAGCCTTATAAAATTAACAAGTTGTAAAAAGTTAAAAAATAGAGTTAAAAAATTAACAAAAAGGCTTGAAATCTCGCCCAATTTGGTATAATATATATAGGACAAAGATATTTAGGAGGAAAATAATCATGTCAGTAAAAGTTGCTATTAACGGCTTTGGCCGTATCGGTCGTCTTGCATTCAGACAGATGTTTGGTGCAGAAGGCTACGAAGTTGTTGCAATCAACGACTTAACAGATCCAAAAATGCTCGCAAACTTGCTCAAATACGACACAGCTCAGGGCGGTTACTGCGGCAAACTCGGCGAAGAGAAACACACAGTTGAAGCTGGCGAAGACTACATCGTAGTTGACGGCAAAAAAATCACTATCTATGCTAAGCCAAACGCTGCTGAACTTCCATGGGGCGAACTCGGCGTTGACGTAGTTCTTGAGTGTACAGGTTTCTACTGCTCAAAAGCAAAATCACAGGCTCATATTGATGCCGGTGCTAAAAAAGTTGTTATTTCTGCTCCTGCAGGTAACGACCTCCCAACAGTAGTATTCTCAGTTAACGAGAACACTCTTACAGCTGATGACACAATCATCTCTGCTGCTTCATGTACAACTAACTGTCTCGCACCTATGGCAGACGCTCTTAACAAATATGCTCCTATCCAGAGCGGTATCATGTCAACAATCCACGCTTACACAGGCGACCAGATGATTCTTGACGGTCCACACAGAAAAGGCGATATGAGAAGAGCTCGTGCAGGCGCTGCTAACATCGTTCCTAACTCAACAGGTGCTGCTAAAGCTATCGGTCTTGTTATTCCTGAACTCAATGGCAAACTTATCGGTTCTGCTCAGCGTGTTCCGGTTCCAACAGGTTCTACAACTATCCTTACAGCAGTTGTTAAAGGCACAGACGTTACAGTTGAAGGCATCAACGCTGCTATGAAAGCTGCTTCTTCAGCTTCTTACGGTTACAACGAAGATCCGATCGTATCTTCTGACGTTATCGGTATGACATACGGTTCATTGTTTGATGCTACTCAGACAATGGTATCAAAAATCGCTGATGATCTTTATGAAGTTCAGGTTGTTGCTTGGTATGACAACGAGAACTCATACACATCACAGATGGTTAGAACAATCAAATACTTCGCTGAACTCAGCAAATAATTTGATAAAGTGCTTAAAACACCTTGCAGTTTCTGCAAGGTGTTTTTGCGTTTTATGAATAAATAGTACAAAGATTTTATGGTTTTTTACATTGATTCGTAAAGTATGGAATGCTATAATGAGGAAAAACAGCTGACCAAAAAAAGGAGTATATTATGAAAACAAAAAGATTTCTGAGCATTATTGTCTCGATTGTTTTGATTATCAGTGTTTTTCACTCCGCATCTGCGCAAAGCTCCAAAAGTATAGAAAAATCAATGGCAGTATTGCCTTATAGTCAAATAAAATATGTAAGAAGTACAGGCATACTATCGGGAATTTCTCCTGAAACGCCGCTTGAAGAAGTATTAAGGTGTTTTGAAAACAGCCAAAATATAAAAGTTTATAACGACGGTGCAGAGATGAGCTATGGAAATGTTGCAACAGGCTGGCAATTTAAAAATGAAAAAACAAGTGAATTTGCCACTGCGGTTATTTGCGGAGATATCAACAAAGATTCAGGAATAAATCTTTTAGACCTTTTAAAAATCAGATTGTATTGCGCTTCTTTTGAACAGCTTGATGATTTTCAAAAAAATGCAATGGATGTAAATCGTGATGGGTCACAAGATATAAAAGATTGTCTGATTATGAGAAAACATCTGGCTGGTTGGTTTGATTTGAGAAATAGTTCATTATATTATGTTTCTAAAAACGGCAGTGATAATAATGACGGCAGTGAAGATAATCCTTTCTTAACTGTAGGAAAAGCAGCAAGTGTTATGACCGCGGGGGATACCTGTTTAATAAAGGAAGGAACTTATCGGGAAACTATTATCCCTGCTAACGACGGCGAAGAAGACGCACCGATTACTTTTATGGCTTATGATAATGATAATGTTACAATAAGCGGAACAGAGAAAGTAGTCGGCAATTGGGAACCTTACAAAGATGGTATTTATAAAACTAATTTTTATATATGGCGCAGAACTGAGAATCAGATCTTTATAAACGGGAAAATGGCTCAAATCGCGCGTTATCCAAATAAAAACAGCGATAATATGATTGCGGTCGGTGCTACCCTTTCGGCAGATAGTGCAAGCGATAGCTTCATATTTGACACAGAGCTTACTCAAGAAGACGGTTTCTTTGAAGGCGCAAGAATTTCTACTGAAGGCACATCGCATTATATTCATTTCACATCTACCGTAACCGATTACACAAAAGGTTCCGTTTGTTTTGATAAGCTTGATAGTGGTTGGGATTCTCCTACAACTGACAGCAACTATTATTTTTATGATTCTTTAAACTTGCTTGATGCGGAAAATGAATGGTATTATGATGGCGACGGCACTTTGTATTATAAACCTCAAGAGAATTTTACACCCGACCAACTTACAATAGAATATTCTGTGCGTGCTGGTGCTTTTGATGTGCGTGATAAGGCATATATTACTATTAAAGGTCTTGAAATTTTCGGTGCGAATGTGCGAACGAATAAAGAAAGTAACAACCTCAATTTAGACAGTAATAAAATACTATACTACTATCACACTATGGTCTCGCGAGTTTATCCTTGGGAGGCAGAGTGGTACGGTGTTGAGCTTTGGGGCAAAAATTCTGTTGTTCAGAACTGCGAAATTGCATACGGCGCTGAGGGCGGCGTTGAAATTTATGCTGACAGATGTTCTGTTGTAAATAATTATATCCACGATATTAACTATATAAATTCCAATGCAGCAGCGGTTGAGCCAAAATATGCAAATTACACATTGATTTCACATAATACGATTGATAATATCGCGCGTTCTGCGATTGTGTTAGCGTGCAAAAATATGCGCGTGTGCTACAATAAAATCAGCAACTGCGCAGTAAATACCCACGATGTATCAGGAATAGGTTCATATAAATTTGATGCTGAAGGCACAGTAGAAGTAGATCACAATGTGATCTTTGACTGTGCTAATGACCACTCTTTTGTAGCATATTATCTCGACAATGGAAGTATGAATTATCTTGTGCATCATAATGTTTGTTATAATGTTGATTTATCAATGATTCTTAATAACCCATCATACGGAAACAGAATATATAATAATACATTTTTATCAACTAAATCAATTCAGACGGGAAATATGCAAAATCCGTTTGAAAACAACGCATTTATAGGCGCTGTATGGGATGGTGATCAATTTTATAATAATATTATGCCATCTCTGTATTACGGAACAGGCGCTTATTATTCAAACAATCTTTTGAGTACAAATTCTGCGGTTAAGTTGAATGATGATTTAACATTGCAGGAAGGGTCAATTGCAATTGATAAGGGTATATCATTACCTGTCGGAACTGAAGAATATCAAGGGAATTCAATCGACATTGGTGCTTACGAATACGATGATGTACCTTGGTCAGCTGGACAAAATTCCTTAACTGACAATAATACTGAATTTTTATTAACAGAGCAAAAAGTCGATTTTACCCCTGTATCAGGTAAGCCTTTTTTGGAAATGGAGAATGCATCAGGCGCCGAGCTTGTAACTAACTATGACTTTGAAAACACTACCGAAGGTTGGGGAGGATTTAATTACACAAACATTAATTCTAATGCCCGTACAGGAGAGTATGCGATAGAGATTGATAACGGTTGGATAGAGAGGACATTTGATGTTCAACCTGGTCAGGCATATATTTATTCGGGAGATATTATGGTTGGTGTATTCGGAACAACTACTGAATTCGGTGTTCATTTTATGGATAATAGCTATAATATTAAGCAACAAGGTGCTTTTATGGTTACTGCAACCACTTATAATACTTTTGAAACAGTATTTACAATTCCCAAAGGGTGTACAAAAATGAGAATTTTCGTTGCAAGCTGGGTAGCAGATAAAAAAGTATATTGTGATAATGTTAAATGCACATTAATTAAATGATAAAAAATCAGAGTTCGCGATTAAGGAACTCTGATTTTTTGTTGTTGATATAAACTTATCTTAAACAGTTACAAGAAGTCGATCCTTGCTGGTCAGTATCATCGCAAAGTCTGCAAACTGTTACAAAGCTGAACTGCAAAAGAGTAGCTACAAGATAAGCGAAGAAGAAAGTTATAATTCCAAAGAAAATCGGGGTAGCGATAATGCTTAAGAAAAGATTCAACGCAAGTAGAATAAGTCCTGTTACAATAACTCCTGTAACAGCAATAGCGAGTCTGACAAAGTAACGGCAAATTGCTTCACGTGTTTCTTTGCATTTAAATGAGCAAGGGAAAAATAGCGCGACAACTCCGATAAGACCGACAACCAGCGCAATCACAAAGAAAACTGCAGAGGTAATTGCAGCAGTAAGTGGAGTTACAACAAGAAATGCCGAAAGAATAGCAGCAGTTACACCTAAAGCAATGCTTATAAATAAACTTAAAAAGTTAAAAATTCTTAAAATAGTATTGTTACAACACATAAATATTAGTCCTCCTTTCTTTTATATTATATTCAAAGAAGGACAGGGATGATAAAAAGCCTTCCAAACGGAAGGCTTTTTATCTTAGAAATTATTTAATTGTAACTTTTTTAGTCTTAGACCATTTACTGAATGATTTCCATTTACCCGATTTTGCCATTGAGCGAATTTGTACTTTGTATTTACCCGCTTTGAGCTTTTTGATAAATCTCTTAACATTCTTCTTAGCCGTAAAGGTTTTTATTTTCCATTTACCTTTAATTTTATATCTTACCTGGAAGCCTGTCGCACCGCTTACTTTTTTGTAATTAATTCTAATCTTTCCGCCGATTGATTTAACTTTAAGCTTAGGTGTTTTTAATGTAAGCTTATCAGTTACAGTTCCTTTTGAAATAGTCTTATTACATTTCACGCAAACTGTATCACCGCTGTAGCCTTTAGCGAAATAAGTAGCTAATTTAAAGTTTTTAAGTACAGTCGAATGTACACAAGCAGGTGTGGTAGGTTGGGTAGGCTTTGTCGGAACAGTTGGAACTGTCGGATCGGTCGGAACAGTTGGAGCATTAGGAACTTTTGCAAGTTCATCTGCATTAGTAACAGTTACACCTGATGGAATGTAAGCGTAAACTGTTGTTCCAATAGCAGTTGCTTTAAGCTCAGTATCATTTGAAAGGATAAGAGTAACTTCTTTATCTTTGTAAGTTTCATGAACTGTGATTGTTACTTTTTCAAGTGTTTCGCCACTTTCGTTTTTAGGCTCCGGATAAACACCTTGTGTTCCCTCGGATATAATGTTACCACCGTTTATCTGAACAAAGTTTGTTTCACTTTCTTCGGCTGAACCGATACTTCCGTTACCGATAAGATTTTCGTCGGAATCGTGTTTTTCATGAGCACGGATTGTACCGCCATTGATAGTGATTTTACCGCCTTGGCTACTCGATTCCTGACCGCCGCCGATACCTGCACCGTCTTCGGAACCTACTGTAATATCACCGCCGTTGATGGTGATTTCATCGATAGAGCCTGAATCAGCACCACCGATACCTGCTCCGTCATCGTCAAGGCTTAACGCAGTAATCTTACCGCCATTGATAATGATTTTACCGCCATTTCCGTCATCGCCTACGCCGATACCTGAACCGTCGTCTGACATACATTCAGCATGAATAACACCGTCGTTGATAGTGATTGTGCCACAACCGCCTTCATAAGCGCCGCCGATACCTGCACCGTCGCCTTGGCTTAATGCAAAGATTGTACCGCCGTTGATTGTTACATCACCGCAATTAGAATAATCATATTCTTCATAGTCATAATCATCACTGCCACCGATACCTGCTGCATTGTCGCCGCCGATGGCAACAAGAGAACCTTCTGACTTATTTATGGTAAGTGATGCTTCAGCATCTACATAAATTCCGGCTCGCCCGTATTCATTTGCAATCATGGAATTGGTGCCAATAAGAGAAAGGTTTACTTTAGCATTGCGGCATAAATAAAATGGTGTATAATTCTCATCATTCAATAATAAATTTGCAATTTCAACATCAAATTCAGCAGAAACTTCATTGAAACAGAAACATACCGAATAATCAGTATATGTATCTGTCATCGGGTTTACTGACGAATCGAAAAGATAATATTTACCTGTGTATACATAGTAATATGTTGCATCATATTCATAGCCTTCAGCGAGAATATCAAAATACTTTTCAACGCCTGCAAGGTTGATAACACCATGTGCCGCTGGAGTTTCAGTTTCCTTTAAACCTGCAATTGCAGCTTCAAGGTTTTCAGCCATTTTATCAACTTCAGCCTGTTTGTTTAGAGGCAACATATATTTAACTGCTTTTACTGCGTTGTAAAGAGTTGTAACACTTTCGGCAGTGTAGTCTTCAAGTCTTTCAGGAATTTTTGCCATTGCTGTATCAACTGCTGTGTAATCCGCACAGTTAACAATTGCAAGAGTAGTGAAATTCTCTACTTCATCCATAACATCTTTTGAATAGACTGCTTCGTCTTTACCCGGAATATAAATTTTTATGCCGAATGATTCACCATCATAACCATCAGTAAGCCATTTGAAAACATAGCTACTGTTTTTATCATAAGTAATAGCGAAAGTTGTGTCTGAGTAATCGTCGCCTCTTACTATCTTCCAAGGTGTACCGTTGCGGTAAACAAGAATTGCTCTTGCATCCCAGTCATATTCCTCGTTGTTAGCAAGCTCAAAATAAATATTTCCTTCTTTTGAATATTCTTTAACAGTATACTCACAATTCTGACAGATCTTTTCGGTATAAGCACCCTCCTCCTCGGTTGCAGGGTGTGAAGTTACTTCGCCGAAAACATGAGGTTTAAGTTCAGGGTTTTCAAAATCATAGTATTCGCAATGCGAACAAGCTTTTACGCAATTTTCTGAATCATAGTATACATATGCTGAAAAATCATGCTCCACGATTGTTCCATTTCCATAACAATAAGAACAACAATTTACACATTCGTTGCTGCTATTATAACACCAATATGACATATCATGTTCAAGCTTTTTATCAGTATCAATATACCAGCAATAATCGCACCCCGGACTACATGTTCCGTCGCCGTTATCAGAGTAATAACCGTATTTAAAACTATGCGCCGTAACATCATCGAAGTAATTTTCACAGTCATAACAGTATTTCTGATGACCGCCTTCAACCTCACAATAATCCCAGTCGGGGTGTTCACAGGTTAAGTCCGTGTCTGTTGCTACTGTTTCCGCGCTTACGCTTACAGCGCATAAACTCATTAACAGAAGCACCGCTAGTGTGATTGAAGTTAGTTTTTTAAAAATTTGTTTCATGTAATATAACCTCCTTTAATTATTGTATACAGTTTATTACAATAAAAGTATATTAAAAATGGAAGAAAAATTCAATAGTTTTGACTCAAGCGGTCAAAAAACGACTCAAGCGGTAATTTCTCAAATCACACTTTTGAATTTTTTCACTGAGTTGAGATGTTATTGCTTAAAAAAATACAAAAGAGGCGTCTGCTTTTCTACAGATGCCCCTTTTTATAATAACCAATATTTTTGCGTCTAAAATCTGAAATCACGATCGCCGTTTTCAATTTTGCTGAGGCGTTCTCGTACAATTTCTTTTACTTTGTCTTTGCCAATGTTGTCAATCTCTTTTTCGATCAACTTTTCACCGATTTCTTTTGTTTCAGGTGACGCGTAATCCTCTAAAAACTCTTTGAGTGTCATAAGCGCGTTAGGGTGACAGCAGTTCTGAATCTGCTTTGATTTGCAAAGCGCCATAAAACGGTCGCCCGTTCTTCCTTCGCGGTAACAAGCGGTGCAGAATGACGGAATATAGCCTAAATCCATAAGCCATTTAACAACTTCATCAAGCGTACGCTGATCCGAAACATCAAACTGCTCTGTGTCGTGCGGGCGTTCTTCATCAGCGTAACCGCCTACAGATGTACGAGAAGCACCGGAAACCTGAGAAACGCCGAGATGAAGAAGCTTTTCTCGTACTGCCTGGCTCTCACGTGTTGAAACAATCATACCTGTGTAAGGAACGGCAACACGGATACAAGCGCAAATTTTAGCGAATGTTTCATCATCAATGCCGTTGTCAAACTGGTCAGGATCGATATCATCAGCGCGTTTGATACGAGGAACTGATATAGTATGCGGACCTACTCCGTGAACAGCCTCTAAATGCTCAGCGTGCATAAGCAGACCTGCAAATTCATATTTATAAAGCTCAAGTCCAAAGAGAACACCAAGTCCTACATCGTCGATACCGCCTTCCATTGCTCTGTCCATAGCCTCGGTGTGATAAGCGTAGTTGTGTTTAGGCCCTGTCGGGTGGAGTTTTTCGTAAGACTCCTTATGATAAGTCTCTTGGAATAAAATATATGTACCGATGCCTGCATCTTTAAGTTTTCTGTAATTTTCAACCGTTGTAGCGGCAATATTTACGTTAACTCGGCGGATAGCACCGTTTTTATGCTGGATTGAGTAGATGGTGTTGATACATTCCAAGATGTACTCAATCGGGTTGTTGACAGGGTCTTCTCCTGCCTCAATAGCAAGACGTTTGTGTCCCATATCCTGAAGAGCAATAACCTCTTTTCGCACCTCTTCCTGAGTGAGCTTTTTACGCTCAATATGGCAGTTCTGATGATGATAAGGGCAGTAAACACAACCGTTTACACAGTAATTAGAAAGGTAAAGCGGTGCAAACATAACGATTCGGTTGCCGTAAAAATCTTTCTTAATCTGCTCGGCAAGAGCATAAACCTCAGCGATTTTTTCAGGAATTTCGCAAGCGAGCAAAACGGAAGCCTCGCGGTGTGAAAGACCTTTGAGTTCCTTTGCTTTTTCGATGATTTTATCGATAACTTCTACATTGTTTTTGTTAGCTTCTGCGTATTCGAGGGTATCTAATATTTCCTCGTGGTCAATAAATTCTTCAGCTTTAAGTGATTTTGGATTATACATATTGAAAACTCCTTTAAATTGAAAGTAAATACCCCCCGACACGTCCGTAAGACGTGTCATCTACTCTTTAGACACGGGAGGCTCTGATTGTGAAAGCTATATTATCTCCTCGGCTGCTTACGATTTCGTAGCCGATACTTTTTACTCTGTTTGTCAGGCAGAATTTACATTCCGCCGCTTCTTCGCCTGTACAAATTTTGTTATCATAAAGCGAATACTTTTTTCTCACCGAAACAGGCGATAAATTCGGCATAACTACATTTGCACCGGCGAGTATTCCTCGCTCCCTGCCATCGTTTGATGCCGTTCCGAGTGCGGTTGTCGCAGGGAGAAGCACCTCAGGCAACAGCAGGCGGATAATACTGAGCAGTATCAATGTCAGCCTTACATCGCCGCTTTTTTTGTCAGCAAACGGGGTTTGATTATGCGATAAATACGGACCGATGCCGACCATTGCAGGCTCAAATTCTTTTATAAACCGCAAATCCTTTATTAAGCAATCTGTTGTCTGATACGGCGAGCCGACCATAAAACCGCAACCCGTCTGGTAGCCGATTTCCTTCAAATTGCGCAAGCACCTCATTCGATTGTCAAATGACATTTTTTCGGGATGAAGCTTTTGGTAATGCTCCTTATCAGCGGTTTCGTGACGAAGAAGATATCTGTCAGCGCCGCAGTCAAACCAACGTTTGTAGGTATTATACGAACGCTCACCGACCGAAAGCGTTAAAGCACAATCGGGATATTTTTCTTTGATTTCGCAGATAATGTCGCACATCTCGTCATCCGAGTAGTGCATATCCTCGCCACCCTGCAAAACAAAGGTACGAAAGCCCAAAGAATGTCCCTGCTCGCAACAGTTCATAATTTCTTCTCTACTTAAGCGGTAACGGTCAGCACATTTATTAGATGCGCGGATACCACAGTAGTAGCAATCATTTTTGCAGTAGTTTGTAAACTCGATAAGACCGCGGACAAACACCTGCTTGCCGTAAATCTCATCGGCTTTTTTGCGGGCTTTTTCGCGCAGATATTCAATATCCTCATCGGATATGTTTTCTATCAAGTTTTTCAGTTCTGCATCTGTAAGATTGCTCTCGTTATATAATTTATCAATCAGTTCTATCATTATTTTTTACCTGCATAAATAGTTTTCGCGGTGATACCTGAAAGTGCGCCGATTTTACCCGAAATCGTGCTTGTAATATTCTGCGGTGCGTCAACCGCAACTGAGATAATGTTCATACCTTTGCTCTGGTAAGGCACACCCATTCTGCCGATAATATATTCGCTGTAATCTGACAAGATGCTGTTGAGTTTTGCAACGTATTCGCCCGACTCAACTATAATTCCAATTAATGCAACTCTTGTTTCCATTAATGCCTCCTTATAAAACAAAAACTACCCTTTTTACGATAAAAGGGTAGAATTACACTATAAAATATTAATTTTACGCCTTCTATCGCAAGAAAATAACTTTTGATATCAGTATAAATTATAAGTTCCTTCAACCGCAGGAAACCTTTGGTTTTAGTACAAATATTATAGCATAAAATAGTTATCAAGTCAATCGGTGTTTATATTATTTTTTACCTGCATAAATAGTTTTCGCGGTGATACCTGAAAGTGCGCCGATTTTA
>JBGVHY010000212.1:0-7121 GCA_045122755.1 Acutalibacteraceae bacterium
AAAAGTTTTTCACGCTCAGTCATCCCATCGTCCTTCTTCCTAAGAAAGGCTTATCAAGTTCGGAAAAAATCGTGCCGCGTGAGAGTCCGACATCTGCGCTGTATAAATCGCGCCACTTTTGCATAGGCACATAGGACATGGCAAGCGGAAATGAATCTATACATTTACTGTCGATTCTTTCATCGATAGCGGCAGCCGTCATACTCAAAACATCGTCTAACATAATTTCAAAAACTCCTTAAACTTAAATTCTTGAAAGTAAACTATAGTTCCCCTTCACTTTATCTTATGAGACTTTCATAAAATTTGTTATTTTTTTATTTAAATTTTTGATTATTCATTGACAAAATTTAAACAATGTGATAGGATAACAATATATTATTTTAAGGAGTATTTTTCATCATGGGAAACGCAAAGAAAAACTGGAAACTCGTCTGGTCAGATGAGTTTGACGCACCAGAGATTAATAAGGATAACTGGAGTTACGAATTAGGATATGTCCGCAATAATGAGCTGCAGGAATATACTGATGACCCGAAAAACGCTTATATTGAAGACGGTTGTCTTGTAATCGAGGCTATCAAAACAGGCGATCCTGAGCGTCCTTACACTTCAGCATCTCTTAACACTTACGGCAAAGTAAATTTCACCCACGGCAGACTCGAAATGAGAGCAAAATTGCCTTACGGCAAGGGTATCTGGCCTGCATTCTGGACACTCGGTCAGGATATTAAAGAAAATCCATGGCCTGCTTGCGGCGAGCTTGATATTATGGAGCTCGTAGGCGGTGACAACGCTACATACGCTACCTGTCCTTTCAACGACCATCACGGCGACCACGTTGTTCAGGCAACAATTCACTTTGAGGGTGAACCAGCCGGTCACGTTTTACCTCGTGCTTACGAGCTTATGGAAGGCGATTTTAAAGATGATTTCCACGTATTCGGTGTAGATTGGGACGAAAACTGCGCTAAATTCTATATTGACGGCGTTTATTACAACAAATGTAACATCAGCGACCTTGACTGTTTCGACAGACCGCAGTATTGCTTGCTTAACATCGCAGTAGGTGGCGGTTGGCCGGGAGACCCTGATGAAAACACAGTATTCCCACAGAAATATTACATTGACTATGTAAGATACTATCAGGAAGAGAAATAAAATTTAATCAGATACAAAAAGGAATGTGTATAAAAACACATTCCTTTTTTATTTTATTATTTATAAGTCGAGACTATCTGCCTTTAACAGAAAATCGTGTATACTTATTACAAGAATACCTTCCTCAGTGTACCACGGTGTTGGTGTGTCTTTTACAACAATAATCTTTTTAAAAGAATCGTCTATACGCAACAGAGAATTAGATTCTTGCCGCATTTTTTCATTATCAGGAATGGCAAAAGCCGATTGTACATAATAGCGTTTTGAACCCTTGTTGCACACAAAATCAACTTCAAGCTGCTTGCGAATATTTTTATACTCCTTGTTCTTTTGATTAATTGTAACAAGCCCCACATCCACATTGAAATCACGACCTAGCAATTCGTTGAAAATAATGTTTTCCATAGTATGATTTTCTTCTATCTGACGAAAATTAATTCGCGCATTACGAAGTCCCACATCGGTAAAATAGTACTTATGAGGAGTATCGATATATTTCTTCCCTTTAATATCATAACGGGTCGCTTTATTTACAACAAACGCATCACAAAGATAATCAAGATAATTTTTTACAGTGTTAACGCTGATTTTCTTATTCTTTTTTGATTTAAAAGTATCTGTCAGCTTTTTAGGATTTGTAAGCGAACCGATTCCCGAAGAAAGAATATCAATAAGCTCCTCAAATTCGTCTTTATTTTTGATGTTGTGTCTGGCAATGATATCGTTAATGTATGTTTCTTTGAAGAGTTTTTTTAAAAACTCGATTTTTTGTTCCGGAGTATGAAGCAACACCACAGAAGGAATCCCGCCGTACAAAACATATTCGTTCCACCCGTCATATTTATTTCCCTCATAACCTTCCATAAACTCAGAAAATGAAAGCGGATGCATATGCAGTTCATCACCACGTCCGCGGAACTCAGTTATGATGTCTTTTGAAAGAAATTTTGCATTACTTCCGGTAACGTAAACATCTACATTCTTTATTCGCATCAGGCCGTTGAGCACCGATTCAAATTCGCGCAAAAGCTGAACCTCATCCAAGAGAATATAGTACATTTTGTCATCAACAATTTTCTCTTTGATATATGGATAAAGCACCTCAGGGTCACGGTATTTTTTATTCTCATATGAGTCAAAAGGAATTTCAATAATATGATCATCTCTGTTTCCTTCTTCTAAAAGATGTTCTTTGAACAGATTAAACAACAGATATGATTTGCCACAACGGCGTATGCCTGTGACCACCTTAATTAAACCGTTGTGCTTTTTCATAATTAGTTTATTTAAATAGTATTCTCTTTTAAATTCCAAATCTATAGCCTCCATTGAAAATTTTTGCGGAAATCTTAATATATTTTCAATTATATTATACCCAAATTGAGAGAAAAGTCAATATATATTGAAAAAAATATGAAAAATCCGCAAAAAAATTCAATAGAGATTGTTTTAAGATAAAAACAAGCAGTACAACCTTAAATTAATGGGATTGTACTGCTTTTAAATTGCTTCCTTTTTTATTTTATTAAAATTTATTCCGCGACTGAAGGTAGAGTGGTTTTCGGTGCTGCTGTTGTAGTCGTGGTTTTCGGCGCAGCCGTAGTCTTGGTTGTAGTGGTAGTTGTAGTAGTGGTTGTGGTGGTAGTTGTTGTAGTAGTGGTTGCAGTTGTGACATAAGTATTCATATTAATAGTAATTTTTGAATACTTGCTGATAGTTTCACCAATGCTCGGCGAGGTATCAACCACGCACTCAGGAAGAATACCTGTATTATACTTCTCACCAAACGAAATATTCTCATAAAGGAAGCCGGCTTTCATCAGTTCGATAACCGCCTCTTCCTTGGTCATATTAGTAAGATTAGGCACAACCGTCATTTCGTTACCGTCACTAATCTGAATTTTAACTACCTGACCGCTTGTAATCTCGGTGCCAGCCGCAGGTGATTGCGAAAGAATTGTACCCGCCGGCTCAGCGCTTGGAACGGACTCCGAAACCTCAAAAGTAAATCTCGCTCTTGTCTTGATATACTCAGGTGACGAAAGAATATCCGTATAAGAAAGTCCTACAAACTTCGGGACTTCATCGCTTTCAAATAAAACCTTTTGAGTAGTAGCCTCGGTTGTAGTTGTGGTTGTAGTCTGGACAGGCTCTTCGACAGAATTTCCGCCTGTAATCATCCACATTCCTGCAACAATTACTAGAAGTACAGCCGCGGTAGCGCAAACCGAAATCGCAATAATTTTATTACGGTACTGCTTGCTGGCAACTGCCTTAACCTCACCTGTTTTGCTGTTATATTTAGGGCTTAGCTTTGGCGCGGAAATAAGTTCATTCTTAAACTCCTCAACCGATTTTGTTCTCTCCTCGGGCATAATTTCAAGCGAATTTGCCAGCGCTGAAAGTGCATTGCCTGGAAGGGTCTTAGCAACCTCGGCCGGAATAGTCATTTTATCCTCAGTAACTCTGACCGTTGCCTCAGGAGGCGGATTGCCGACTAAGATGCGGTACATCAATGCACCGAGCGCATAAACATCGGTCCAAGAACCTTGCTCTCCGTCAAAACCGTACTGCTCGATTGCGGCATAGCCTTTATGAAGATGTGACTGAAATTCAGTACGTGCAGTTCTTGTTTCAGGAATACTAAACTCAGTAAGGCGAAGCTTGCCATCTTTTCCAACCAAAATAGTATCAGGCGAGATACCTCTATGAACAATATCAATCGCGTGAAGCGACGAAATAGTTGAAAGCAACGGCATAATAAGTGGTCGAAACTGCTCATATTTGAGCACACCGCCATTGCGTAGCAAAAAGTCACGTAATGTAATAGCCTCAACATATTCTGTTATATAATATGTAGTGCCGTTTTCATCAAAAATATCAAGAACGCTAAGCAGTCCCGCAAAGCCGTTCATATGTGATAACGAACGGGCAAGTGAAGAAAACTCCTGTCTTGCGCGTTCAAAGGTAAATCCATGCTCGCCGTAAGGTTTTACAAGGGTGTTGATTCTGTCAGCAAGACCTGTCGGGAAATACTCTCGGATTCTTACAGGTGTCTGCTTTAGCGCGTCATAACCGATATAGGTTATGCCTTCGCCGTTTTCGTTTAAAATTTTTCCTACATAATATCTTTTCTGAAGTAAAGTTTTTATTGGCAATGAATTTTCGGCGTTATCCTTAGCGGCGTCAAACTTGCAGTAAGGACATTCAGGCGAAAAATCAGGTTTTTCACGCATACAACCGAAACACAGCTTTTCTAAATCTGCCATAATAGTAACCTCCTTAAAAAGATTTCATATTATATCACATTATATTATAACTGTTAATTCCATATATCGCAAGGAATATAACAAAACTGTAATTTTACTGTAAAAAATTACAAAGGGCGACTAAAGAGTTGCAGTCGCCCTAAAAATTTAAAATTACTCTTCCTCAGGTAAGTTATCAAGATTGTGCCAAACATTCTGAACATCATCGTTATCATCAAGCATATCAAGAAGCTTCTGCATTTTTGTCATAGCCTCATCGTCATCAATACTTGAGAAAGTTGCAGGATAATATTCGGGCTCAGCCGACATAATCTTATAACCTTTTTCGGATAAAGCAGTGCTTACATCACTTACTGAGTTCGGGTCGGTAATGATTTCAAAAACATCGCCGTCGGCATTAAAGTCCTCAGCACCAGCCTCAAGAGCCGCCTCCATAACTTCATCTTCATTCAAACTCTCTGCTTCAATTGCGATAAGACCGCGGCGTGTAAACATAAATGTAACAGAACCCGGTGTGCCGAGGTTACCGCCGCATTTGTCAAAGTAATGACGCATCTCTCCAGCGGTACGATTACGGTTATCGGTAAGACACTCAACGATAACTGCGATACCTGACGGGCCGTAACCCTCATAAAGGCAGTTTTCGTAGTTAGAAGTATCACCCTCACCCGAAGCTTTTTTGATAATTCTTTCAATGTTATCATTAGGTACATTAAGGGATTTAGCTTTAGCAATACAGTCACGGAGCTTTGAGTTTACATTCGGATCCGGTCCGCCTGCTTTAACAATAACCGACATCTCTCTGCCGATTTTGGTAAAAATTTTAGCACGCGCTGCATCATTAGCACCTTTTTTTCTTTTAATATTGTTCCATTTGGAATGTCCTGACATATTAAAGACTCCTTAAAATTAATTCATTAACTTAGTAATTATATCACACAGTATATAAAATTTCAAGTTTTTATTAACACATATAAAAACGGGAATGGATAACCCATTCCCATTTTCAACTTATTTAACGGTAATTTTTTTCGATTTAGTCCATTCACTGTAAGCCTTTTTGTTACCCTCTTTTACAAAAGCTCTAATCTGAACTTTATACTTGCCTGACGAAAGTTTTTTAAGAGTTTTCTTTGCACTTTTCTTTGAATTAAATTTCAAAATTACCGTTTTCTTACCCTTTTTATACTTAACCTCAAAGCCTGTTGCACCGTCGGTTTTAGTATATTTAACAGTAAGCTTTCCTTTGCCTGGCAAATATTTTACTTTCGGAGTTTTAAGAGTTAATTTTGCGATTACTGATACTTTTTCTTCCTTCTTACACTTAGAGCATACTCTCGATTTATATCCCTCTTTGAAATAAGTAGCAGCAACGATTTTTTCAGTCCAATTATGATTAAGAGTTACAGTTCTTGTCATCTTTGAAGGACATTTTGTACATGTATACACAATATTATAGCTACCGCAGGTCGTGTATCCGTAAACCTTGCTTACAAAAGTGTGACCAAGTGCCGCGATTTCTTGCTGTGAATCAAAAACTTCACCGCAAACAGAGCAGTGACTGCCTTCTGTAAGACCGGTTTTATCACATGTTGCCGCAACTGCCGCATCTTCAACGATTGTATGATCTGTAACATCGATATCTTCAGTATAACTATATCCGCATTCGCATGTTACAAACATAACACCTTTTTCCTTACATGTAGGCTCTTTAATAACAACTTCATTGTCAGCCGTATGAGGCAACATCCGAATATCTTCGGTATAACTGTACCCACAATCACAGGTATACGTTGTTATTCCTGTTTCAGTACATGTAGGCTCTTTAGTAATTTCGCTTGAAAATACATGCTCAATACATTTTATTACAACTGTTATATAATCTGTGTAGTCGCCTGCTTTATTTTCAGTATTAGTACCTTTAACTCTAAATTTATATGTGCCTGCAGGGAGATTCTTGATTGTAGCAGAATTAGTGTCGACAGTTACACTGTATTTACCTGTTAACTCATGAACAAAGAAACTCTTGGCTGTGCCCTGGGTTACATCCCAGGTAAGCGTTACATCAACCCCTGAAACATCTGCTTTAAGATTTGAACATACTACATTCGGCTCATCAGGCTCTACTATAGGAATAGGTTCATAAGATGTACCGTCTTTTTTGATTGGGCGGTTGTCCTCATCTCTTTTAAGGTCACCGTAACCGAGTTCACCGTATACAGGTAAGTTATCGTCGTGCTCAGTCTGAACCAATTCTTCCCACTGGAAGTCTTCAGTATTAAGAGTGCCTAATGTAAATGATGAAGGATCGAGCATAGTTGATGCATCGAAGCCCTGATAACTGAATCTGTCATAGCTTTCAAACCCAGGAATATTTTCAACATAGAAAGGTGAATAGTAAACGTCTACAAGACCGATACCTTCCTGACCTTTTTCGTTTTTGTCACCTTTATCGAAAGCATAGTTTCTAGGCTGGAGAATAACTGATTTCAATTTGAAATCGCAACCCATTTCGATGATTTCATAGAGTTCTCCAAGGCTGAATGAAACATTCTGATATCTGTAACCGAACTGTGAATGTTTAACTGTATCAATTCTGTCCTGTCCAAGTTCGATTTCTGATTCATATTCGCCGTCGCCGTCGATATCAGCTACTACTCTGATGCTGATTGACAAGTCTAACTGTGCACT
>JBGVHY010000213.1:0-5293 GCA_045122755.1 Acutalibacteraceae bacterium
TTTAAATATTTTTCATTAGAAGAGCTTGAGTGTTTTATGACTTTGCTTAATAAAATGAAAAAAGCTTTAACAGAAGAGGAGAGTAAATAATTTGAAGAGATGGCTTAAATATGTAAAACCATATACAAAATACTTCATTACAGGCCCTATCTGTATGATTGTTGAGGTAATTGGTGAGGTAGTAATGCCTTTGTTTCTTGCGGCAATAATTAATGCAGCTGAGGCAGGCACATTAACAGTACAGAGAAGCATCGGATATGCTGCGTTGATGGTGGTGACAGCGCTTTTAATGATGTTAGGCGGTGTCGGCGGTTCGTATTTCGGCGCTAAAGCATCGGTTAACTTTGCTGCTGATGTTCGTTCGGATATTTATAAAAAGGTGCAGAAATTTTCTTTTGAAAATATAGATAAATTTTCTACGGGTTCACTTGTAACCAGACTTACAAATGACGTAACACAGTTACAGAACTTTATTAATATGTTGCTTCGTATGTTTCTGCGTTCACCAGGTATGCTTATAGGAGCCTTGATTATGGCGATTAAGATTAAGCCTTCGCTTGCTACTGTTCTGGCAGTTACAATACCTGTTATGTTCGTAGCAATCGCTTTTATTATAAAAGTAGGCTTTCCGCGTTTTACAAGAATGCAAAGCAAGGTTGATAATCTAAATTCAACTGTTCAGGAAAATATCACAAATGTTCGTGTTGTAAAAAGCTTTGTAAGAGAAAGTTATGAGATAGATAAATTTACAAAAGCTAATGCAGATTTAAAACAATCGGGCATTTCAGCTGTAAAAGTAATGATTTTTATGCAGCCTGTAATGTCACTTATTATGAATATTACAGTTGCTGCTGTAATATGGTTTGGTTCAGGTTTGGTTCTCAACACTGAACTTGCTACGGGTGACCTTTCAGCTTTTATTTCATATGTTAACCAGATTCTTATGTCACTTATGATGGTTTCGTTTTTACTTATGAATGCATCTAGAGCAATGGCAAGCGGAAGACGTATTTCACAGGTACTTGATGAGAAAATTGACCTTACTGATGATCTTTCAAAAAGAAAAGAGCTTGAGGTTGAAAAAGGTAATATCGAATTTAAAAATGTTTCGTTCAGATACTATAAAAACAGCGAAGAAAAGGTTCTTGATAATATTAATCTTAAAATCAAAGCAGGCTCGACCGTTGGTATCATTGGCTCAACAGGATGCGGTAAGACAACTCTTGTTTCAATGATTCCGCGCTTGTATGATGTTGATGAAGGTGAAGTGCTTGTAGACGGTGTAAATGTTCGCGACTATAGCCTTTATAATCTTCGAGAAGGCGTTGGTATGGTATTGCAGAAAAATGTGCTCTTCTCAGGTACAATTTCTGATAACTTACGTTGGGGTGACCAGAATGCAACTGACGAAGAGATAAAAAGTGCCGCAACCAGTGCACAGGCGAATTTATTTATCGATACATTTACAGAGGGTTATGAGTCATCTATTGAACAGGGCGGCACAAACGTTTCCGGCGGACAGAAACAGCGTCTTTGTATCGCCAGGGCTTTACTTAAAAAGCCGAAAATTCTTATTCTTGATGACTCAACAAGCGCAGTAGATACTGCAACTGAAGCAAGAATTAAAGAAAAATTCAAAACAGACCTCAAAGATTCGACAAAGATTATTATTGCGCAAAGAATCAGTTCTATCGAACACGCAGATACAATTATTGTCATGAATGAAGGTACTATTACAGGTATAGGTACTCATGAAGAATTAATTAAAAATAATACCGAGTATCAGGAAATTTATATTTCACAGACAGGCAAGAAGGAGGCGTAAATACAGTGGCAAGAAGCTTAAAAGAATTACAAAAAAGATATAATTCAACTGTAGCGCCTGCAGGACCCGGCGGTATGGGTCCTGGCCCCGGAGGACCCGGAAGAGGACCGGGAGGTCCGGGTGGTCGCGGAAGACGAGCAACAGGCAAGCCTAAAAATACTAAGGCTACAATTTCAAGACTTATAGGCTATATTAAAACACAAAAATTAAAGATTTTATTAGTTGCAATATGTATGATTTGCAGTACATTGTCATCACTTTTTGGTTCATATATGCTTGCTCCGATTATCAATAAACTTTCTATAACAATTGTCCCTAATAAAAAGATGAGCTACAGTGCTATTGAGCAAATTGCTGATAATATAATCTCAAAACTGACAGATGTAATATATCCTGTATTTTCAGGGATTGTTCCGAATGAACAATTTGCTGAAACAATGACTTATGTTATCGCAGCATTGATTATTCTTATTTTAATTTATCTTGTAGGAGTCGGTGCAACATATTTGCAGTCTAGAATTATGCTTTCAATTTCTCAGGGAGCAATTGAAAATATAAGAAACGATCTGTTTAAAAAGGTGCAGACACTTCCTGTAAGATTTCATGACAATCACCCTACCGGTGAGATTATGAGCCGATTTACGAACGACGTTGATAATATAGGAACTATGTTTGATAATACGCTTGTTTCATTAATTTCTGGCTCAATTACATTAATCGGTACTTTTGTATTTATGATTACAACTAACTGGATTTTAACACTTGTAACAATAGTATTTATTCCGATATTTATCAAGCTCAGCGGAGCAATTGCAAAGCGTTCGAGTAAATATTATTCAGGACAGCAGTCGGCTCTCGGCGCAGTAAACGGATATATTGAAGAATCTGTAACAGGTCAAAAGGTTGTAAAAGTATTTAACCATGAGGAAGAGTGCGTTGAAGAATTTGAAACATTGAATGATGACCTTCGCGATAAACAGTTTAAAGCTCAGTTCTTCGGCGGCATTATGGGTCCTATTATGGGAAATACCAGCCAGATAAGCTACGGTATTACTATAGGCATAGGCGGTATAATGATGTGTGCTTCAGGTTTTACACCCGGTGCTTTAACAATTTTTGCGCAGTATTCAAGACAGTTTTCAAGACCTATCAATGAAATTTCTCAGCAGATGTCAACGATTTTCTCTGCACTTGCAGGTGCTGAGCGTGTATTTAATATAATGGATTTAGACCCCGAAGAGCCTGATGTTGAGAAGGCATACGAGCCTGAAGAAATTAAGGGCGACGTTATTCTGGAAAATGTAACTTTTGGCTATAATCCTGATAAAACTATTCTTAAAAATATCTCACTTTGGGCTAAAGCAGGGCAGAAGATTGCTTTCGTTGGTTCAACAGGTGCGGGTAAAACTACCGTAACAAACCTTTTAAACCGTTTTTATGATATTGAAGAAGGCACTATCACGATTGACGGTGTAGACATCAAGAAATACAAACGTGATACTTTGAGAAAAAATATCGCAATGGTATTGCAGGATACTCATTTGTTCACAGGAACCGTTATGGAAAATATCCGTTATGGCAGACTTGATGCCACCGATGAAGAAGTAATTGCCGCTGCAAAGGTTGCATCTGCACATAGCTTTATTATGAGATTGTCCGACGGATACAATACTCTTCTTGAGGGTGACGGTGCTAATCTTTCACAAGGCCAGCGTCAGCTTATCAATATCGCTCGTGCCGCGCTTTCAAAAGCACCTATTCTTGTGCTTGATGAAGCTACAAGCTCGGTTGATACAAGGACTGAGCGCCACATTGAGCATGGTATGGACAGATTAATGGCGAACAGAACTACTTTTGTAATTGCTCACAGATTGTCAACCGTACGTAATTCAAATGCTATTATGGTGCTTGAAAACGGCGAGATTATTGAGCGTGGAGATCATGATGATTTACTCGAACAGAAGGGCAGATACTATGAGCTTTATACAGGTCTTAAAGAGCTCGACTAAATTCTGTTGACTTTAACAATTTATTTTGTTAAAATGATTACATCACAATTTGAGGAGTATTAATTATGAAATGCAAAAAATGCGGAATGGATATGGCTGAAAGTGCTGTTTGCCCTGAATGCGGTTGGCGTCCTGAAGATGATTTTGACATTCCGGAGGATAGCGCTGAATTTGAAACTGAGGTTGATATCGATTCGCTGGAAAATCTTCAGTTTAATTTTAATGAAGTTGACGGCGGGTCGGAATACGAACAGGAAGATTACGAGAAAGACGATTTTGATACGTCAAACGATGAGCTTGTAATCGATTTTGATGAGATTAATCAGAATGTCGTCACTTCTCATAAGCACAAAGGCAGTTCATCGTGGCTTGTTGCTTTTGTTTCCTTTATTGCGGGTGTTCTTGCAACTCTTATCACGATCGGTTGCTTTAACGGTACTATCATCAGTTATTTTGACAGAATTACAAATGGTACACCTACTGAAACTGTTGAAAACTTCTGTAAATTCTATTATCAGTCTGACAGTGATGTTGAGAAAATTACAAACGCATTTTCTCCATATCTTCGCGCGCAGATTGTAAGTGAATTACAATCCTATGTTGAATATTACGGTGTTGAGGCAGATATCAATCTTGATATTGATGTTACAAATGACAGCGAGTTTGCAAAGGTTGCTGAGTATTACTTAAGTCTTGTTACGCAGTCCTTGTCACAAAAGATTACAATTACATCGCTTGATTACAAGAATATCGAATATTATAAGAGCGGAACCGATGAGTTTAATTCTTACTTATCTGAATATCAGAGTTCTTCTGATGAAAAGGTTGCTGCAGCAGAGGGAGTTTCACTTTTCGCTAAAGTTTCGTTCAGCATTTCTTATGATATTAAAACAATTCAGCAGGAAACAACAACTGTTGTTACTACGACTACAGAAACTGAAACCAAGAAAAATAATAAAAAGGCTGAACAGACTACTCAGCCAATGGCTGAAATCACAACAACTCAGGCAACAACCGAAGCGCCAACAGAGGCTTCTGTTGAAACCGCTACCGAAGAATGCATTGTTGTATGTGTGAAAATTAATGATTCATGGTATGTATTTAACGGAATGCAAACCGAAAGTTAAAACTAATTAGAAATATATAACCAATATTTACAATTATCGATTTGAATTTGTTAACAAATATATTTAAAAACCGACGGAAAAAGCTCTGTCGGTTTATTTTAAATTTCTAGTTAATTTTGTTATTTTTATATAATTTAACTAATTGATTTTGTTTTTAGCAATGTTATGCCTTGAATTATGCAATTGAATTTGATTAATTTTGTAATTTATAATATAAGTATTAATATTTGAATGGAGAGAAAAATTATGAAAAAAGCCCTTAAATCAGTAATAAGTTGCTTTTTATCGATGTTATTAATTTTTTCATTAGTAGTGTCGGTAAGCGCGGCATC
>JBGVHY010000214.1:0-6329 GCA_045122755.1 Acutalibacteraceae bacterium
TCAACAGGTGGGGTCGGTTCGTCAGTTTTTTCAACTTTGACTATAAAGTTTACATTGAAACATTCTTCACCGTTATAAAAAGCTTTAAGAGTAAATGTTTTATCTGCATTTTCTTCATTGAATCTTAACTGAATTTCGCCGTCTACAGGTGTAATATCTTCTTCACCGAATTTCCATATAATACCCTCAGTATCGGTATCGTATTTATAACTCTTAACAACAGTTTCACTGCTTGGAATAGTGATTTCGACATTTGAGTCGGTGGCAATCTCTTCATCGTTTTCAAAAAATCTGACACTAGGCTGAGGATCGACTATAGGCTCATCTTTAGTAGCAATTTCTATGGTTACTTCATTTTTACCGTATATCAATTTCAATCTTAAGTTTTCAATATCTTCCTTAACTTCGTCATATTTATCTGTTACATCATAAATTCTACCGTTTTCAAATGTAACTTCAACCTTGCAGTAATGCGATAAAACAAACCCTTCGAGATTGCAGCCTTCGTAATAAGGAAGTTTTTCTTCTGTACTTACATTGAATACACCGCCTTCAGGTAAGCTGTCAGAAAGGATAGCAGTAAAGCCTAAAATTTCTTCATCGCTTACGATATTTGGATGTTCATCAGAATAAAACTCACCAAATGTGATAGATTCAAAAACACCTTCAGGATTCTCGTTTCCTGTATCAGAATCTGAATTTTCCTCTTCAACCGTCGGAGTTTCATCAATCTGCGAGATATCTTTCTCATAGATTTCTTCTGTAACATCTTCTGAATCTCTTTGTGTTTCAATCTGCCAACCTAAGAAATATTTATCCTCAATATCAACATCTTGCGGAATTTGAGCTACATATTTGCAGGTGTCTTTACCGGTGGAAATATAGTAAATATCGACCGCCTCTGTAACATCTCCATAGGTAACCGATACGCCGCCTTTGTTTTTATAAACAGCATAATAATTTTTATCTTCATCGCAAGCCCCTGTAGCTGCTTCTTTCTGATCAACAAGATATGTTTCTTCAGTGAAAACATCAAGTCCTTCACTCGGATTACCTTCGTGCCATCCGCAGAATTTATAAGTTACTTCTCCGTTTTCATTTGTCAAATCGGTAGGACTTGAGAATTTTGGAGTTGCACGTTTTTCTATTTTTGTACTGCCATTACTTATGAATGAAAAGAGATACTTAGTTTCAATTTCCTCAACGAACAAAGGGGTAAAAATAATTTCATATTTTTTCTCTTCAATCTTTGTATAATTTTCTTCATCAACATAAAATCTCAAATTTTCTTTAAATTCAATGTCATTACAAGACCAATTGATTCTCATAATTTCGTCTCCGACTGTAACAACGCTGAAATCATCAAGGTTTACAATATCATCAGCGGTAAAGGTCTCACCTTCTACGACATTAATTGTCAACTGATTACTCTCACCTGTCGTAGGATCACTATCCCCGTATTCCTGCAGGTCAAAAATAACCGTAATATCCGCAGGTGATACTTCTTCATCTGATGGCAATGACACATTCTCATCCGAAGGTTCAACCGTTTCATTAGCACTTGCCGGCACTACAGTGAACACACCAAAAACAAGCACAATGCTTAATAAAAGTGATAATATTTTCGTATGCATAGTTCTTTATCTCCTTTAGTTATTTATAATTTGTCTTTACTGCACCGGAGGGGCTATCTTTTCTTTTTCCTCAGGCGGAGCCGCTTTAGTAGTTTTCGCCTTAGTAATTTCAGCCTTAGTAGTTTTCGGCTTTTTAGTTGTGATAACTTTTTTCGTCGTAGTAGTTTTCTTCTGGGTTATGATTTCCTTTGCAGGCTCGGTATAGGTAGCTTTCTGCGTTACCACTTTATGTGTAGTTACCTGAGATTTTGACTCAGCTTTCGCAAAGTAAATTGTTATATTGTTTTCTTCTGTAACATCAATAACTTTACCTGATTCGACTGACTGCTTGCAAGCAAGTCCTGCTTCATAATCATCGGTTTCGATATATTCGAACGAATTATACATTTCGATTCCAAGTTCATCAAACTTAGCATCGACCTGAGCCTCAGTAAGTCCGAGAAGATTCGGCATATAAATCTCATTTTCACCCAATCCGTCATCATCTTTAGTACCCGATGAAATTTTAACCTTAATAATTTTAATATCATCTGATAATTTAGAGCCCGACTGAACGTTTTGATAAAGAATTATTCCTGCTTCTTCTTCAGACTCAACCTGACCTACGATTTTATACTTAAGCCCGGCATCTTTAAGAATTTCCGATGCTTCTTCCTCAGTTTTGCCGATACAGTTCGGCATTATATCATCACCAGAAGAAAAATTAATAACACCTGTTGAATTAAGTACGATAAAAATAATAAGAGTGGCGGCAACGCAAATGCTTGAAATTATAAGCGCTTTCATTTTTTTGCTCCATTTGCCTGTATCTTCCTTACGCTTTTTTGGTGCAATGCGTTCAGCCTTTTTCTGACCGGTAAGCTCATCAACGAACTCCTTAACACTTTGAGTACGCTCATCGGTATAAATATTAAGTGCATTCATCAGGGCGATTTCCTGATTTTTATCAATCTTAACACCTAGGTCTGACGGGCTTTTAAGTCTTTCCTTTGTCTTACGCTCATTTGAGGATACAGGGATAAGCCCTGTAATTGCATAATAAACGGTTGCAGCTAGCGCATAAACATCGGTCCATGGTCCGATTTCACCGTTTTTACGGTAAAGCTCTTCAGCGGCAAAGCCATTTTTAACCGACATAGAGCGTTTTTCATCGCTCGAGCTTCGTGCACCAAGACCCAGAAGCTTAATCGTACGCTCACGGGTCATAATGATATTCTCAGGTGAAATATCACAGTAAACACACCCCTGCGAATGAATAGTATCCAACGAACGCAAAGCAGGAAGCATAATCTGAATTACTTCATTACAATCAAGTCTGCCTGCCTTGTTTATAAGGGCATCAAGAGTAACTCCAACAACATATTCCATAATTATATAAGCGGTATTGTTTTCGATAAGTCCGTCATAAACCTTAACAACACCTTCGAGTGATCCGCTTATTGCAGCTACAACATTATATTCCTCTAAAAACGCACGAAGGCCGTCTTCATACTGTTTGCCGCGTTCGCCGTCATAAGGGACAACCTCACTTGATCCCGGTACGCGGTTTGCGCGTTCAGTAGGCATATATTCCTTAATAACAACCTTTCTTGCTGAGCTATTATCAAAACCTATATAGGTAACGCTGTTCTTACCGCTTCCGAGCACCTTGCCGACAATATATTTATTGTCAAGCACAGTTCCCGGGGCAAGATGATACGGCTCTGAAACGGCTGTATTAACGATATATCCGCAATGAGGACATACGCCTCGGTCATCCTCGTATTCATTCATACAGCCCATGCATCTGTACATTCCCACTATATATTACATCTCCTTTCAGGATAAACGACTATTCAAGCGTAATTTTAATTACAGTTCCTTTCGGCACGGCTTCTCCAACTGGGGGATCAACACCGATTACAATCTCACCACCGCCGTTAAACTGGAACTGGAGGCCTACTGCCGAAAGACGACTGATTGCGCCTTCAACGGTTTCACCCGTAATATTCGGTACAGTTACCATATTTACAGCCGCTTTAGTAGTCTTTTTAACGGTAGTTTTCTTAGCTGTTGTAGGTTTCTTTGTAGTTGTAGTAGTTTTATTTGTAGTCTTTTTAGTTGTGACTTTCTCAGTTGTAGTTGTTGACTTTGTAGTAATTGCCGAAGATGACTCCTTTACTTCTTTAGCTATATAAATTACAACTTTTGTTTTCTTGTCAATTTTTGTGCCTGAAGTTACAGACTGTCTGCAGGCAAGTCCTGCTTCGTACTGGTCATTTTCTTCCTCTTTAAATTCATAGTTTGAAATACCGGCAGTCTTGAGCTTTGATATAACCTCTTCCCTATTAAGGGCAAGAACATTAGGCATTTTGGTTTCATTAGATTTTTTATCCTCAACAACCTTTTTACCTTCAGAAATTTTAAGCTGAACTAAAGTATCACCTTCTGATAGCTTAGAACCCGACTGAATACTCTGATAAAGAATTTTTCCCGCTTCCTCATCAGACTCAACCTGACCGACGATTTTATATTCGAGTCCGACCTTTTCAATACTATCATCGGCAACTTCAATCATCTTCCCGATACAGTCCGGCATAATGATTGAACTGTTTGTAAATGAAACAATACCTGTTGAATTAAGAAAGATTGCTACGATAAGTACAATTGCAACAGCAGCACAAGAAGAGATGGCTATTTTTGTTTTTTTAGACCATTTCCCAAGCTCTGTGTCAACCTGTTTTACCTTGACTCTTTTTACCTCGGTCGCACCCGAAAGAGCATCGGCAAAATCGGATGCCGACTGAACTCGGTATTCTGCTTTGACATTCAGAGCATTCATAATAGCGTTTTCAAGATTCTCAGGCATCGGGAATCCGATTTTTGTCGGGGTTTTCAGTTCATCCTGAGATTTTCTCTCAAGCGCCTCGGGTGGAAGCTTACCTGTAATCGCATGATACATAGTTGCCGCCATAGCGTAAACATCAGTCCAAGGACCTTGTTTGCCCGATGATCTGTACTGTTCTTCAGGAGCGTAACCCGGTTTAATGAGTACCGAAAGGCTTTTGGAATGAACTGTGGTTGCATTACGTGCAGCACCGAAGTCAATAAGTTTTACCTTGCCATCCTTAGTAATCATAATATTATCAGGCGCAATATCACGATGAATAATCCCGTCTTTATGCACTTCTTCAAGTGAACGAAGAACAGGGATAACAATTTTCACAACTTCTTCATACGGCAAGGGGCCTTCTCTTTTCAATCTGCTTATCAATGTTTCACCATCAATAAACTCCATAATAATGTAAGCCGTATTATTACTTACAAAACTATCAAAAATATGAACTATTCCGTCAAGATTATTATACTTTACAAGTCTTAAAGCTTCATCAACGAAGCTTTTAAGACCTGATTCAAACTGATATTTCTTTTCACCATCATAAGCGCAAACTTCAGTAGTTCCTGCAAGTCTTGTTCCAAATTCGGACGGCAAATATTCCTTTATTGCAACCTTCTGCTGCAAGACCTCGTCCCATGCAATATATGTTATACCGAAACCGCCTGCACCGAGCGATTTACCGATTAAGTATCTTCCATTAAGATGTGTACCCGGATCTAAATGGTACGCCTCTTTAACAGGGGTATTCTGATCATATCCGCAATAAGGACAAATACTGCTGTCGACCGAAGCATCAAACTCGCACATACAGCTGTAACATCTTTTTTTACTCATACCTTACTCCCCTAGGATTATTTCTTTAAAATATTATCAAGTTCCGCGCTTGAAGCACCGAAAGTACCGGCTAACGAAGAAATCTTATCGCACTTATCATTGTAACTTACAATTGATGAATAGCTAATAGAAATCTTCTCCTGTTTTGAATCATATGCTAAGAGATAATCATCATAACTTGCGATAATTGTTTTTGTGTTTTCAGTAAGCATCGGCAAATAATATGTATTGTGTGCAACCTCTGTAATATCTGTCTGACCTTCGTTTTCACAAAGCAGGAAGTACATAAAGAAGATTGCAGCCTGTTTTTCTTTTGTTGAAGAATCCTTACTGATACTCCATGTTTCAGGGAATACGATACAATCCTTATCGGTATTTGTAAGAGTTGTTGCGGTAAATCCGTAAGTACCAGCATCAACCATCTCATTAATCTTGCTGTATTCAGACATCATACCGATGTAGTAAGCAGCAGTACCGTTACCGAAAGCTTCAGACGGGACAACTGTTTTTTTCTGTTCATCAAACAAAGCAGAACACTCATACAAATCATTAACTATTTTATTATCCTCACCGTCTTTATATCCGTAGGAATAAGCCGCAGAAAGAACAGCTTCAGGATTTACAACAAGGCCGTATTTCTGGTTTTTATTTTTTGATTTATAATTTTTAAGCTCGTCAAGTGTTTCATCACCCTCAGGCTCAGCAGCTAAAGAATTATAAGTATATGTATATAGAACCGGCTGGTCAAATGCAAAGGCAACCTCATTATTTTTTTCTAAAACTTCACACATTTTTGCATAAGCGGCTTCATATTTTGACTCATCGACTTCATTATAAAGCTTATCAAGAAAACCACAAAATTCATTCTCAGAAAGCGTGTCGGCCTGATAAATGTCAGGACCTTCGCCGTTTTCGAATGCTTTTTTAAGCTCTTTCTCATAATTTTCAGCGCTTTTTGCAACAAATTCAACTTTTACATCAAG
>JBGVHY010000215.1:0-10848 GCA_045122755.1 Acutalibacteraceae bacterium
TATTCGGTAACAGATGTGCCGAGTACAGGAATGGTAGAAGTACCGTTTGCAGCGGCCTGAAGAGCGTTTGTAGCATTACCGAGAATCAGGTCAACATTCTTTGTTACAAAGTCATTGACGATTGTGGTACAGGTTGTTGAGTCACCTTGAGCGTTCTGCTCAAGGAATGTTACGTTTTCTTCGCCGAGCACCTCTGTCAGCGCATCTTTAAAGCCCTGTGTTGCAGAGTCAAGCGCTACGTGCGGCATTTGTTGACAGATACCTATCATATATGTTTTTTCGCCGCATGAAGAAAGTGTGAACATACAGGCAGTAATCATTACAACTGCCATTAAAATCGATAGTAAACTTTTCATTTTTATTACCTCTAAATATAATTTTATTAGGGGATTTATGATAACTTTATTAGGGGATTTATGATAACATTGCGCGGTCATTTGCAAATTCTTTGCCGCTTGCTTTTGCGAAAAGTCCAAGCAAATCTTCGACTGTGAGTTTTTTCTTATCTTCGCCTTCAACGTCAATGATGATTTTGCCTTCATGCATCATAACAAGTCGGTTGCCGTGAGCAATAGCGTCCTTCATATTATGAGTAATCATCAATGTTGTAAGCTTGTTTTCGCCGACAATTCGGTCGGTAATTTCGAGTACCTTTGCCGCAGTTTTAGGGTCAAGCGCTGCGGTATGCTCATCTAAAAGCAACAATTTTGGGGATTTAAGTGAAGCCATAAGCAAGGTGATTGCCTGACGCTGACCGCCTGAGAGAAGTCCTACTTTAGTGGTAATTCTGTCCTCAAGTCCAAGGTCAAGACTTTTAAGCATCTCTTTATATTCAGCCCTTTCAGCCTTTTTAATCCACCATTTTAAAGTACGGCGGTTGCCTCGGCGCTGAGCGAGTGCGAGATTTTCATCAATCTGCATATCAGCCGCAGTACCCATCATAGGGTCCTGAAAAACTCTGCCTAAAAATTTTGCGCGTTTGTATTCAGGCATTGATGTAACATCAACACCGTCGATAATAATGTTACCGCAGTCAGGCTTCCATACACCCGAAATTGCGTTGAGCATTGTCGATTTGCCTGCGCCGTTACCGCCGATTACGGTTACAAAATCGCCGTCTTTAAGTGTAAGACTTAAATCGTTAAGAGCAACCTTTTCGTTAACTGTGCCGGCATTAAAGGTTTTTGTAATGTTTTTAATTTCAAGCATTTTTGCGGCCTCCTTTCGCGTTTGAGAAGTATTTCTTCTTCCAATAAGGAACTGCAAGGAAAATTGCCACAACGAGTGCCGAAAGCATCTTTAATAAATCAGCATCAAGTCCTAAGAAGATAACTGTCTGGTAAACGAAATAGTAAATCACGCCGCCGAGAACAACGCCGACAAGACGAATAGACAAGTTCTTTGAAATGCGCGATACAACTGCCTCGCCGATGATAACAGCCGCAAGACCGATAACGATAGCACCACGACCCATATTAAGGTCAGCAAATCCCTGATACTGTGAAAGCAAAGCACCTGAAAGTGCTACGATGCCGTTTGAAACAGTAAGACCGAGAATTTTTGTAAAATCGGTGTTGATACCCTGTGCGCGGCTCATATTAAGATTGTTACCTGTAGCTCTTACAGATGCGCCTAGCTCTGTGCCGAAGAAGTAATACAGTGCCGCAATAATTACTGCAACAAAAATTACAAGCACTACAATTGATTTAACGGTATCAATCTGCGCAAGAATCAAATCGTATTTGCGGTTAGGCAGAGCAATGTTTGATTTGCCCATAATTTTTAAGTTTACCGACCAGAGAATCAGCTGAGTTAAAATACCTGCGAGAATTGCAGGGATACCCATAAATGTATGTAAAATACCTGTAACAAAGCCTGTAAGAAGTCCTGCAACGAGGGCTACAAGCATAGCTATCCATACATCTACACCATTTGCAACCAGAACAGCGCATACCGCACCGCCTGTGCAAATCGAGCCGTCAACCGTAAGGTCGGCAACGTCCAGAATTTTATAAGTTATATAAACGCCGATTGCCATAATGCCCCATATCATACCTTGGGCGGCGGCACCGGGAAGAGCTGAAAGCCAATTTAAAAACATTTGTCTATACCTTTCATTATATGATATAAGAAGCCCTTGAGTGACTCAAGGACTTCTCAAAAAAATCTAAACCTTGAATTTATTCAGCGATTGCAACATAGCCTTTTGCTTCGAGGTCCGCAGTATCAATGCCGAGCTCGGCACAGTTAGCTTTGTTGTATTTTTTCTCAAAGTTTTCAGCGTACTGAATTTCCATTTCTTCAACTTTCTTCTCGCCTTTGAGAATCTGAGCTGCCATTTTACCTGTAGCTACGCCGAGGTCATAGTAGCTGATAGAAAGTGTTGCAACACCGCAACCTTTACAGATGCCTTCTTCACCTGCGATGATAGGTGTTTTTGTAGGAAGAACTGCACCGTTGATAGCTTCTGTACAAGCAGCAGCGGTATTATCTGTAGGAACATAGATTACATCAGATGCAGCAGCTGCAGCTTTAGCAACAGATGCAACGTCGTTTGAGTCAGCGAATGGGAAGTCTGCACATTCTACGCCTTTTTCAGCGAGGTATTCTTTAACAACCTTAACCTGATAAGCTGAGTTAGCTTCAGCTGAACAGTAAAGAAGACCAACCTTCTTAGCATCAGGGAAGAGCTCGAGAATCATTTCAGCCTGTTTGTCAAGCGGAGCAAGGTCAGAAGTACCTGAAACGTTAGTACCTACAAGACCGTCAAAGTTGTCAATGCTGAGAGCTGTGCCGTATTCAGTAACAGATGTACCGAGTACAGGGATTGTTTCTGTGCCGTTTGCAGCAGCCTGTAAAGCAGGTGTTGCATTAGCCATGATAAGGTCAACATTCTTTGTTACAAAGTCGTTAACGATTGTTGTACAAGCTGTTGAATCGTTCTGAGCATTCTGTTCGATGAAAGTTATATTTTCTTCGCCGAGCTGTTCAACGAGCGCATCTTTGAAGCCCTGTGTAGCAGCATCAAGTGCATCATGAGGAACGAGCTGACAGATACCAACTGTGTATGATTTCTCACCGCATGCTGAGAAAGAAACACACATAGCAGCAATCATTACAACTGCCAAAACGATTGAAAGAATTTTTTTCATATTATTTTATCTCCTTTTTTACGAAACCTTATAGTTTCGTTTAGTTTATTTTTATCCCGAATCCTCGGGAATAAGTTCAAAAAATAATAAAACGTCCCTGAGATAACAGGGACGAAAATTTTTCGCGGTACCACTCTGTTTTCGCATTAACCTCGCGGTTAATACCTTATAAAGCTTCAAGCTTTAGGCGATGTAACGGTCGCACCCGTTGTACCTACTGAACATTTCAATACACTGCTCGCAGAATGAACTTCGTAACGAACTTCACCGTTGTCTTACACCGACCGACAACTCTCTTTGCGTGTTTTCCATCCTACTCTTTCTGCTCAAACGCATTTTAATATTGTAAAGACATTTTAACAGTTTTTCATTGATATGTCAAGTACGTTTTATGCAAAATGATGATAAAAAGAATGGAATTTTGCGGGAGAGAGGAAAGTGGCACTTTCCATTAAGATAAATTCACGTATCGCACTTCGCGCTGAATAGTTGCATCGAGAGCTCGACTCAATACAGCCTACAATAAATAAAAGCCAATCCAAAAGGATTGGCTTTTATTTGGCGCAGAAGGAGAGACTCGAACTCTCGCGACGGTTACCCGCCCTACGCCCTTAGCAGGGGCGCCTCGTCACCAACTTGAGTACTTCTGCATTTGGTAACTTATTTTAATTTTTATTTATAAAATCCGAGCCTGACAAAAATTCATTTATCAGGCTCTAAGACTTTTGGCGGAGAGGATGGGATTCGAACCCATGTGCCTTTTGGGCAAACGGTTTTCAAGACCGCCTCGTTATGACCACTTCGATACCTCTCCGTGTTTTCGTGCCTAGATATATTAACACATCGAAAGCCGTTTGTCAACAGTTTTTTGCAGAAAAATTTGATTATTTATCTGCTTACAGCTGCTCGAAACCCTCTGTTTCTACAATATATTGATTCAAATTTTTTCACAATTAATACATCTTGCATAAAATTACTATTAAAAATATAAAAAAAGTTGCTTTTTGGTGTTTCATTTTTACAAAATATATGTTATACTTACTATAAATATAATTATGTTAAGTAGAAAGAGTTAAAAATATGCCTTTTGAAGATAAAATTCCGAGTGATGTCGTTGCGGGCAGAAATGCCGTTAACGAAGTTCTACGTTCGGGACGCGAAATTGAATTTTTAATGGTAGCCAAGGGTGCGGGCGGTTCGGTTATGCCAATAATCGCCGAGTGCAAAAAGCGTAAAATTCCTGTTAAGGAAATGCCCAGACAGAAGCTTGATTTCAAGCTTCCGGGTGTTAATCATCAGGGTGTTGCGCTGGTGGTTTCCTCGGGCAGTTATGTTGATGTTGAGGAAATTATCGAGTACGCAAAGTCAGATTCAAAACCCGCTTTTATCCTTGTGCTTGATGAGATAGAAGACCCACACAATTTCGGCGCGATTATCCGTACTGCCGAGTGTTGCGGTGTACATGGAATTATTATTCCTAAAAGACACAGCGTAGGCATTAATAATACCGTTTATAAAACCGCCTGCGGTGCGGCTGAGTATGTAAAGGTTGCGCGCGTTGCTAACCTGCCGAGTACAATTGATATGTTAAAAGAAAACGGTATCTGGGTATACGGCGCGGATATGAATGGTGAAGATATTTTTTCAACTGATTTTACAAGCGATACCGCAATTGTTATCGGCAACGAGGGTAAGGGTATCGGCAGATTGGTTAAAGAAAAATGCGACTTTTTAGTTAAGATCCCGATGTTCGGTAAGATAAATTCACTTAATGCCTCGGTGGCTGCGGGCATTTCGATGTACAGCGTAGTAAACAGCCGAAACCAGAAAAAATAGGAGTGGAGAAGATGAGCGGTAAATTTTCGGTTGAAGATATTCTGAATGAAGTTAAAAATATGACGGGCGACCGTTATGTTTCGGGTCAGTCTGCAAGCGTTTTAAGCGGCGAAGAGATTAAAAAAACACCTGAGATGGCTTTTAAAAATACAGAAAAAGCGCAAGAGGAAAAAGACGATAGCAGTTTTAAACCGAAGTTTCAGCAGGGCTCTTTTTTGCCTGACGATATAGATAATAATGACGAAACCGAGGCTGATATGCCTGATTTCTCAAAAATGTCAGCGGAAGAATTATTCGCCAAAATCGAAGAAGATGTAAATAACAAAAAATCGGACAAGCAGGAAAACTCGGGCATTGTAGGCGGTTTTACCGTAAAAACCGAGTTTGAAAAGCCTGAACAAAATAAGGAAAAAAATGTAATCAACGTTAAAAACGTTGTTAAAAATGTTGAAAAAGAAACCCCAAACCTTCAAAAAACAATGGTTTTTGACAGAGAAGAAATAAACTCTGCAATAAAGAAGAAGCAGGACGAGGAAAATCTCAAAGAGGTTTTTGAGGTTAAAGAGTCTTTCGGCATCGTTGAAAAGGGAGAAAAAACGGAGCCTGTTGCTGAAAGTGTTGAAAAAGACGAACAGAAAGACATTGACCTTAGTTCGATTGAGATAAAGCATGCTCATACACCTGAGCATCTGCTTTCTGCCGATGAAATTAAAAGTGGTTTTGCAAATGAAACTCCTTCTTTTAGGTTCAGCGACCGCGTTAAGGATTTAACCAAGGGCAGAAAAAACAGAGAGGAAAGCAAAGATAAATTTGCTGATTTCAGAAAGCCTTCTTTAGCAGTTGAAGAAGTTCCCGAGGAAATACCGCAGGAAATTCCTGAGGAAATCCCTGAAGAAAATCTTAAAACAGAAGCCGAAACTAAGGCGGAAGCTGAAGAGCTTTTCAAAACTTTAAGTGAAAAATACATACAAGAAGAAAAAGAAAAGCAACAGCCGGACATACTTAATAATGAGGTAGAGACCGAGCAGGATGAAAAGGCGGAAGTTGAAGAAATTCCTGTCGATGAACAGATTGTATTTGAAAAGCAAGAGCCGATAGAGCTTGATAAAGAAGTTAAAAGCACAAGCGACAACCGTTTTTCAAGAAAGACAAGCCGTCGTATTTTCGAGCGTGATTTTGATTATTCCGAAGAAACCGCTGAGGATGACGATGTTATCGATGATTACACCTCAATTGATGATGAAGAGGCTGTAAGATATGACCTTGATGTAAGCCTTAGAAAAGTTTCAAAAAGACTTGTTCTTACTGTTGTTACATTTGTTTTCGGCTTTGTCGTTACGGTTTTGCCGTCACTCGGCACTGATTTTCTTTCATTTATCTCGCCGGAGAGTAATCTTACAGGATTTATGATTGTCAATGCGATTGTTTTAGCTGCAGGTGTGCTTATTAATATCTCGCCATTCATAAGGGGATTAGGCTCACTTATCACATTCAAGCCTGACGCTGATTCGCCGCTTTCGGTTGCTTCGCTCTTTGTTATCGCGCAGAGCGTTATCGCGTTTATTCCTGAATTTTCAGCAGTAGCAGGCAAACTTCCTTTCTACACTGCGGCGCTTATCTTCGCTTATGTTTTGAGTCTTATGGGCAAAAAAGCAATGGTTATACGAATTAAGTCGAATTTTCGACTTGTTGCAACTACCGCGGTTAAGCAATCCTGCTTCGCGGCTGATGAGAGAATGTGCGAGATGCTTGAAACTGAAGATTTCATCGGCACACCGTATGTCGCAACTTCAAAAAGTGTTCTCAATCTTCACAATTATCTGAGAAATTCTTACAGCGAAGACCCATCTGATAATATCGCAAAAATCTTTGCCCCGATTTCTCTTATTGCAGCGGCGGCTACTTTGATTTTCACCTATTTTTCAACGAAGGATATTGTTTCGGCTATGTTCTATGCAACCGCGGTTGCAATCATTGCTGCACCTGCATCGGTAATCCTTTCGGTTCATTCACCGCTTAAGAAAGTTGCTTTGCAGTTCAGACAGAGGGACGGACTTATCTCGGGTTACGAGGCAGTAAACGAATTTTCAGATGTTGATTGCGTAGCTATCAATGCGGAAGAGCTTTTCCCTGCAGGCTCGGTCGAGCTTACAAGCCTACGTGCAATCGGTGATGTTTCTATTGAAGATGTGATTTTAAAATCCGCAGCGCTTACAATCGGCGCAGGCGGTCCGCTCGCGGATGTATTTGATAAAATTATCGACGGCAGAAGAAAAATGCTTCCTGAGATTTCAAATATTGTTTATGAGGACGGCTTGGGGCTTACAGGCAAGGTTGACGGCAAAATCGTTAGAGTCGGCAACCGCCAGTTCATTGATTCTTACGGAATTTACGGACTTTCGGATACCGATATCGAGGAAAAAGCGAGCAAAAACGGATTCTTTGTAATCTATACCGCGGTCGAAGATGAAGTTTGTGGTATGTTTGCTCTTAAGTATAAATCTATCGACCCTGATATCGAAGATGCGGTTTACAATCTTGTTTCAAACGGGATTTCTATCGCAGTAAAATCCAATGACCCTAATATCACGCCTGAGCTTATCGAAAGAGTTTTTGAAGTTCCGAAAGAGTATATTTCGGTTATGGAAGCGCATACTGCTGAATATTATGATGATATTACACGTCCGTCTAAAAACGGCGACAGCATTATCGCCTACGGCGGCAGCTCAACTGTTTTTGCAAACCTTTTGGTTGCCTGCAAAAAGCTTAAAACAAAAATTTCAGCCGCTGTACTCATTCAGGCAATTCTTACAATTCTCGGCTTCGGCATCTGTATGTTTACCGCAGTAAGCGGCAAAGGCTTTGAGAATTTAAGCGCTGTTTATGTAATTCTCTATCAGTTCGCAGTAGCAGTAATCAGCATTTTTATCCCTTCATTTATTAAAAGAATCAAATAAAAGGAAAGGCTTTTGATTTAATGTCTTCTAATAAATATTATTACAGCGCCTCGGAAAAAGACGGCAAAATTAAAGCTCTGCGCATAATTTTGTGCTTGCTTTTGGTTGCAGTTATTATTGCAGGCGGTGTCTATACATTTATATATGTAAAAAATCTTGAAAAAGAGCATACCTTGTCTGGCGAAACCGCGGCAGAGCAAACCTATAATGTCAACGTTTTGCTTTGCGTTGAGGATACCGAGAATGATGATATCGACCCTCAGTTCCTGCTTGTCGGTTTTGACGGAGAGGCTGCAACTATTACCGTCAGCGAGATTCCCGTTGATGTAAAGCTTATCGGTACTGAAAAAACCGATACCGCTTTTAAACTTTTTAATTACGGCTCGGCGAGATATTTGCGCGATGCGGTGCAGAATAATTACGGCATTGAGGTTCATCGCTTTATCTGTATGAGCCTGTCTGAGGTTGAAACATTTGTTGAAAGACTCGGCGGCGTTGATTATGAGATTGAGGAACAGATGCAGTATAAAAATAAGGAAGGCAGTTTAGTAACCAACCTTGTTAAAGGCAAGCAGAAGCTCAATGGAAATCAGTATTGTCAGTATATCCGATATGACAACTGGAAAGATGCAACCGAAAAACGCGAGATGCGCGAGAAGCTTTTTGTTGCTCTTCTGAATGAACACAGCGCATCACTTGATTGCGATAAAATAGTAAGCATTTATAAGAGCGTTTCAAACAACCTCGAAACCGATATCTCGATTGTTGAGGTAAATGATTTTGGATTGCAGTTCAGCGTCTTTGCAAAAGCAGAAAAGCCTGCAATTTCTGCGGCAATTGATTTTTCCGATGCAGAAGAGGCAAACGCGCAAATTCAAAAGTATTATAAATAAGTAAAAGCGATGAGATTTGCTCATCGCTTTTTAAGTTTCTATTTCAGCATATATGAAATATTGTCCATAAAGTCTGATGCGGTTTTTACCGCGTTACTGATTTTTCTCTTAGCACTTTTGCCGTTTCGCATTGTGCCAACCGCCGCAATGGTCACCATGCCGAGTGCTGCACCTGCGCCGACACCTTTAATAAAGCTTGTAACTGATTTCTGCATATGTTTTCTCCTTTCGAGTTGTCTAAAAATAGTTTGCGGAAAAAGTAATAAAAAATACATTTATAATGTAAGTATAAATATAATTTTGTATCAATATTTTAATGTTTCGTTGCTTTTATATATTTAATAATGTATAATAAACTAAAATCACATATGGAGTGATGTGTAATGAAACGCTTGATATGCTTTGTTTTATCATTTTTAATGTTGGCGGTGGGGTTTAATATGGAAAAAGCAACTGTCTTGGCAGAAAGCAGCGAATATATCCTCTCGGATTATTCCGAAAAAGTAAAAATTCAGTCGCGTGCGGCATTTTTAGAAAACGGACTTGAAGCCGATTTTGCAGGCGGCGGATTTGCGGTTTCTCTTAACTGCGAAGGCGATGTTAAACTTAAATTCAGCTGGTCAGGCGCTAAAGGTATGCTCGGCGTAGTTATAAATGATGATTTTGAAAATGTAAAGCTGATTAAAGTTACCGAACAAGGCGAGCAGACTGTCACAATTGCCGAAAACCTCGCAAAAGGTGACTATACTATTGAAATAACCAAGCAAAATCCGCAGTATACCAATCAGGTTGTTTTCAAAAGTCTTGAGTTTTCGGGCGAAATGCTTGAAAAGCCGTTGGATAAGGAACTGAAAATCGAGTTTTACGGCGACTCTATATCAACAGGCGTCGGCGCGTTGTCAGATTCTATAAGCGGAAGCGGTATTGATGGCTATGAGGACAGCTTGTTATATTCATATAACGCTTGTTGCGCAAGACAGCTCTGTGCTGAAATCAGCACCTGTGCTTTGCCAGGCTACGGCTACTTATATAAATATGATACAGGGCTCGGCGGCGACGTTTATCAGTATATGGATAAGGCGCTGGTTAATAAAGATATAGATTTTGACCATTCACAGTATATCGCCGATATCGTTGTAATCGAGCTTGGCACAAACGACCGTAACTACATTAATAATAAGGGCGGCGAAATTTCCGATAATGAGATTAATAAGGTAGTCCAGAACTATATTGACAAAATACGCTCTTATAATAAGGATTGCTGGATAGTGCTGATGGGTACTTTCAGCCCTGATAGCAGTTTTAATATAAATAAAAAAAGCGGCGGACGTTATATGAAACTGCATAACGCTCTGCTTTTGGCGACGGCTGTTAATAAAAAGACATATTATATTGAGAAGTTCAGCACTCCGCTTACCGGAAGAGGATGGCACCCGAATCAGGCACAATGCCAGCAAATCGGCAAAACCCTTGCGGATTTTATCAGCGAGAATATTTTAAGCGGAAAAGAACCGCCAGCGACAATTTTGCCGTCAGAGTTTTATCTTAATTATGATATAAATAGTGATGACAAGCTAAGCGCAGTCGATGCTTTGTATATGAGAAACTATCTTTTGAAGAAAATTTCTTCAATAACCGATGAGAAGGCTGATTGTAATAAAGATGGCAAAGCAGATATGACTGATTACTACAAATTAAGAAAAAAGTTAGCGGAACTCGAATAAATTTAAAGCGGAAGTTTTAAACTTCCGCTTCTTTATATATAATAATGTATACGTATTATATATGTAAAATATAATGATTAGTTGTGGTCGAAAAACACAAAAATAACAAGATAATGTGTGTAAAATAGTGCAAAAAAGCGAAAGAAAATTTTTTTAAAAAAAATTGAAAAAAAAGCTTGACAAGGGGAGGTGGATGTGGTATTATAGTCAAGCGCTCGAGAGAAGCGGGTCGAAAAAAGACCTGAAGGAGAGAGCGAAAGTACCTTGAAAATTAAACAACGTATAG
>JBGVHY010000216.1:0-2134 GCA_045122755.1 Acutalibacteraceae bacterium
TTACTATTCCTGATTTTGAACTATCTGACTTTGAAACAGATTATAACATTGAAGAAAGTGCTGAGCGTTCTGTAGCGTACTCGGCAAAGAATGAAATAGCTGATATTTTATATGAAAATGATATAGAAAATGCGAAAATTATAGTTAATACAGGTTTTGATGAAAACAAAAGCATAATTATAGACTCGGTTGTCATATTATTTGATAAGAAAGACAAGGCAAAGACACAAACGGTCACAGAACAGGTTAAAACTAATCTAAACGTAAAAACAGAGGTCGGAGAGCTTTAAAATGAACAGTATTTTGAAATTTAAAACTGACTTTTTTGAAAAAATCAAGAAAAATCCAAAAATAATTGTAATTGCAGGAATAATAGGAATCGCGATTATATTTTTATCAGGTTTTTCTCAGAACAGTGAAACCACGAAAGAGGTGTCAACCTCATTGACTGCTTCACAGTACAGCGAAAGCCTTGAAGAACAGCTTTCTGAGCAGATAAGCGAGGTAATAGGCGGAAAAGTAAAGGTAATGGTGACGCTTGAAACGGGGGTAGAATACATTTACGCCTCGGAGGCAAAAAACAATGAGAGTGAAATAGAAGATGCCGATTCGGCAGAAAAACAAAAGCTTCAAAAGGATAAGCAGAGTGAGAACAATTACATTCTTTACAAGGATGAAAACGGAAACGAAGTTCCGCTTGTGGTTACGGAAGTGATGCCTAATGTAAAAGGTGTAGTTGTAGGATGTGAAAACGGAGAAAACGAAGTAATAAGTGCAACAGTTAAAAATCTTGTGAAAACAGCACTGAATATAAGTGATGACAAGGTTTGTGTTGTCGGTCTTGATATCAGTAAATAAGAAAGGTAGAAACTTATGAGTAAAGAAAAAAGAAATTTTCCAAAAAGACTGGTAGTGTTTTCACTGCTAATTTTAACCTTATCAGCGGCTGTGTATGTTAACTGGCAGTACGGTGCAGCAGACGGCAACCTAAATCTCACCGCCGCTTTAAGCGTTGAAGAAACAACTTCATCAAATGATACTTATTTAGGTGAGGCAGAATTTGTAAATTCAGCATCGGAAGATGATTATTTCTCTAAAACTCGCACTTCGAGGCAGGAGGAGAGGGAAAAAGCCATTGAAGAAATGAAAGAAATTCTTAATTCCGTAAAATCAACTGATGAATCGAAATTAGTTGCTTCCGAAAAAATTGCTTATTACACAACTTTAACAGAAAAAGAGAATGCAATTGAAAGTTTGGTCATTGCTAAAGGATTTGAGGATTGTGTAACAGTTTTGTCGGATAAATCGGTTTCCTGCGTTGTAAAAACCGATAAAAACGGTCTTGCAGCCAACCAAACTGCTCAAATTCAGGACATTATTTTATCAAATTGCGATATTTCTTGCGAAAATATTAAAATAATTGAAATAAAATAGTTGTTATTATTTGAATTTCTTGTTATAATATCAGTAATGATAAATATTATAACAAAATTTTCAATTGGAGGATGAATATAAATGGAAATTAAAAAGAATTCTTCAGGAAGTATCGTTATCTCTCCGGAGGTTGTTGAAAAAATCGCTTTGACCGCTGCTACTGATGTTACAGGTGTTGCAGATGTTGTATCAAGAACTCAGGATATTAAATCTATCCTTCGTTCACACCGCGTTACAAAACCTGTTATCTGCGTTATTAAAGACGGTCAGTATTACATTGATATCTATGTAAAGGTTAACGAGGGTGTAAAACTCGCTGAGGTTGCAACTCAGGTTCAGAAAAATATTAAAGAATCTGTTCAAAATATGACAGGTACTGTTGTAACCAAAATCAATGTTCACATCTGTGAAGTTCAGCTGAAAGCAAACGAAGACAAATAAGGCGGATTTTTTAATGACAAGAAGTGAACAAAGAGAAGAAATATTAATTTTAACTTTTGAAAAGACTTTTCATGATAAATCGATTGAAGAGTTAATTACCGATGCAAAAGAACTCCGTGGTGATAAAATCAATGATTACATCGATGCTGAAGTTAAAGGCATTTTTGAAAATCTCGAAAAGATTGACGCTTTGATTGAAGAAAACAGCATCAGCTGGAAGCTTAACCGTATTCCGCGAGTGACACTTTGCATTATGCGT
>JBGVHY010000217.1:0-3453 GCA_045122755.1 Acutalibacteraceae bacterium
TTCAGTCCTGCAACTCGTGCGAAAACCTCGCCGAAAACGAATAAAACAAGTGCTGTAAGCGAAATTATAATCAATCCGCCCAGGAAATTGAGAATTACATACTCAAAGTAACTTTCGGCTGAAAAAATACCGTATAAAAACAAGCGCATCTCTTTGCAGAAAGAAAGCACCGCAAAGCCCGAGAGCAACAACGCACAGAATGATTTAAACGATGTAACTCGGTCCATCTCACCGTTTTCGTTTTCGATATACTTTAAGATTTTTCTTGCCTTTTTGTCGCCTTGTTCGGCGGCTTCCTCGGTCTCGGATTCAGATAACTGTCCGATCGCAATGCTGAAAGCATTAAGCAAGGTATAGCAAAGCAAAATCAAAGCAATAAGTACAAGTTTTAATGTCAGAAGCATCATCTGTTACCTCCGAACATTTTAAAAGTAGTGTGACACTGCGCAGGTCCGCTGTCGTCCATTATTTTTTCCTCCAAAATAAATTTATATTTATGCATAATATCATACTTGATTAAAAATGTCAAATTTTCAGCATTTTTTGGCGTTCTCTATAATCGGGCAAATACTTTTCAACCAATGCCCAAAAGCGTGCTGAATGGTTGTGCTCTTTTATATGGCATAGTTCGTGAACTATTACATAATCCACCGCTTCTATCGGATAATCAAACAGAAAAAGAGAAAAACAAAGCGAATTTTTAGGAGAACAACTGCCGAAACGCTTTTTTGCCGAGGTTATTTTAACCCCTGTTGGCGTAAAACCCGTAACACTAGACCAATATTCAAGGCGCTCAGGCAAAAGCTCTTTAGCTTTTTTATAAATCTCTTTTATGTCCTCTTCGCTGTAAACTTTGCGGTTTTTAGTTCTAATTTTCATCTTTTCAAGCGATTTTTCAATCCAACCTTGCTTTTCAGCAAGGAATTTTTCGATTTGACTCTCGCTCATTCTCAGCGGCGCACGGACGATTAACTCGCACCGCTCGTTTATCTCGATTGAAAGCGTTTTTCGCTTTGAGCGGATAAGCTTAAATTCCATATCAAAATGCGATATTATCAGGGTCGTGATGCAGAACAAACTGCTCGCCGTCGCCTGTGATGTTATCAATCGTCGCCATATCTTCCGCTGACAACTCAAAATCATAAACATTGATGTTTTCAGCTATTCTTGACGGTGTGACAGACTTGGGCAGCGGAACAATACCGTTTTGCAAAAACCAACGCAGAACTATCTGCGAAATTGGGCGATTATACTTTTTAGATAACACCTGAAGCTCAGGAATTTCAAAGGTACTGCCGACTGCAAAAGGCGCCCAGGCTTCAAGCCGGATAGCCTTATCCTTGCAATATTCTATAACCTCAGAGCGGTCAAGACCCGGATGAATTTCAATCTGGTTTATCATTGGTTTGATTTTAGCGGTTTTGAGCAAAGCATCAATATGCTTCGGCAAGAAGTTTGAAAGACCGATTGCTTTTATCTTACCCGCACCATAAAGCTCCTCAAAAGCACGCCAAACTTCAGAGTTAGCCTCTTCCCAATTATCACGGAAGGCAATCGGTCGCGGCCAATGGATAAGATATAAATCGAGATAATCAACCTGCAAATCCTCGCAGGTTTTCATAAAGGCTTTCATTGTTTTTTCGTATGTATGCTCAGTATTCCAGAGCTTTGAGGTGATAAATAATTCCTCTCTTTTCACACCGCTTTTTTTGATAGCCTCGCCGATAATCGGCTCATTCATATAAAACGCCGCGGTGTCAATATGGCGATAGCCGTTTTCAAGCGCTGAAAGGATAGCACGCTCACACTCAGCAGCATCTTTCATTCGCCACGTACCGAAACCGACTGACGGAATTTCATATCCGTTGTTAAGTTTAAATTTTTTCATTATTTTTCTCCTCTTTTTATTCAAGGCACTGTATACAAACTCTTGCGAGTAGTATTATTCGTCTTAAAGCCTGTACTTATTACTCATTATTAGTTTTTATTCATCAGCGCAAGCGACTTCAATATTCATTATCTCTATCCGTCAGATAATGTAAGCCCAACAAGCGAAAAATTATATCAATGCTACAAATGATTGTGTATGCCTGCCTCGGCTCGCGGTTTAATAAAATGTTGCTACTGAGTCTTCGAGCGGCTCGCAACGCTGGATTTCTTCAATTGTAATAACAGGACCTAAAGAGCGATAGAGCTTATTTTTTTCGAGATTGATTTTACCCTTGATAACCGCCCAGTCATGCGTTTTGTAGTCAGTAGCATTCTTGAGTTTGCACACAACACCGCCGTACTGAATGTCATCAATACAACAGGTCATAATATGACGTCCGATTGCAAGCTCATCATCAGGGATTTTTTTATCTCTGGCGATAAGACCTTTAAATTTAACTGTTTTGCCCTGATATTTCTGCAATTCTTCCATCATATCGCGGTACCAGATAGCAAAATCGCGGTCCTCAATCTCAATTACATCTGCCTCGATATCAAACGGCAGAGGGTCTTCAATATCGTCATATTCAACCCTATCCTCGGAATATTCATAGCAGATATCCGCGCGACGTGACACACCGCGGACAATCTTATGAAACTCCATCTTGTCCATATCATCGGTGAAACGGTTGAAAACAACGATTTCAGGCTGCTGCAATTTATCAACAACCAATTGGCGCATATTAGCGTTGTAGCTTAAAAATGTGGTCGCATCTAAAAAGCACATCTCTTGATAAACAACCCATTTTTCAGGCAGGCGCTGAAAAAGGTCAGTTGTAAGCCACATTCCGTTAAGCTCAATAATAACTCGTTCAATTTTTAATTTTTTCTGCAAAGCGGTAAGCTTTTCAGGGGTGACATCTTCAATATCATCAAAAACTTCAATAAAAATGTTCTGTGAAGGCATTTTTTTGATATCGTATTCCTCAATCCCCTCTTCACAGAGCATTATAAGAGTGCGCTCGCCTTTGTTAAAGCGTTCATCCTCAAGAGTGCCCTGAATAAAAGTGGTTTTACCGCTTTCCAAAAAGCCTGTGAATAAATAAACAGGAATGTCCATTAGAATAACTCCTCGATTTTTTGCTCGTTTAATTTTGAACCGATTACACAAATTCTGCCGATAACTGCCGCAGAACCTGTTCTGACATCAGGCTCACCCGGTACATAGTCAAAATGAATCCATTCACCGTCTTTACCCGAAACAATACCTTTTGCACGAAGTATAATGCCGTATTCTTGCTCATTTTCGAGCGCTTTTAATGCGCTCTCAATTTCCTCAGCGGTGTAGGATTTCGTAGTTTCCTTACCGAATGAAGTAAACACCTCATCGGCGTGGTGATGATGGTGCTCATGCTCGTGGTTATGGCAACCGCAATCACAATCCCCATCGTGGTCGTGATGGTGATGTTCGTGGTTATGGCATCCGAAATCACAATCCTCATCGTGGTCGTGATGGTGATGTGC
>JBGVHY010000218.1:0-3158 GCA_045122755.1 Acutalibacteraceae bacterium
ATATGAGTAAAACAGTTATTGTTACGGGTGTTACCCGCGGAATTGGCAGAAAAATCGCACTTGATTTAGCTGAAAAAGGGTACTTTGTTGTTGGTTTTTATAAAAGTAATCGTGAAAAAGCAGAGGAACTCGAATCGCAAAGCAGTATGATTAAAACTTATAAATGCGATGTTTCGGACTGTGAGCAGGTTGATAAAATTTCCGATGAAATAATTGATAAATACGGTGCGGTTTATGGTATTGTAAACAATGCAGGTGTCGCGAAAACTTCACTTTTTACTGATGTATCAGAAGAAGATTTCGATAAAGTTTTTGATGTTAATGTAAAAGGTACTTTTGCGATTACAAAAGCGTTTTTGCCTTCAATGATTAATCAAAAGTACGGTAAAATCGTAAATATTTCTTCAATCTGGGGTATTTACGGCGGATCTTGCGAAGTAGTTTATTCTGCATCAAAAGCGGCTATAATTGGTATGACAAAAGCACTTGCACGTGAGGTAGGTCCTTCGGGAATTAATGTTAATTGCGTAGCTCCGGGAGTTATCAGGACGGATATGCTTAATAATCTTTCTGACGAGGATTTAAGTGAACTCGCAGAAGATACCGCATTACTTCGCAACGGAGACCCCTCTGATATTTCAAAAACAGTTCTGTTTTTGTTAAGTAATGATTCTGATTTTATAACAGGTCAGGTTTTAACCGTTGACGGCGGAATGATATAAAATAAAAAAGACTTGAAATCAATTGATTTCAAGTCTTTTTTATTGTAATCTTATTAATCTACATCAAAACCTAAGTCGTAGATAATTTCTTTAGCAGTGCTTAAACAATGGTCACAGCCGTCGATTGAAACAGTTCCGTTTTCAAGGGAAACCTCAAATTTCAATCCCTTTTCTGTTAAGGCTTCTGAAATTCTTTTAACACAGTTTTCGCAATGCATTCCTTCAACTTTAATTACTTTCATTTTTATTAACCTTTCTTAATTAATTTTTTAGTACGAAGTCTGAGTGCATTTCCTACGACACAAACAGAGCTTAGTGACATCGCTACGCCTGCATACATCGGATTAAGAAGTATACCGAAAATAGGGTAGAGAACGCCTGCGGCTATCGGTATTCCAATGCAGTTGTAAAGAAAAGCCCAGAAAAGATTTTGTTTTATATTTCTGATGGTCAGCTTTGAAAGTATAACAGATTTTAATACACAATTCAAGTCAGAGTTCATCAGAACTATATCAGCAGACTCAATGGCAACATCACTTCCGTTTGAAACAGCAGCGCCAATATCAGCAGTAGCAAGTGCGGGAGAGTCGTTAATGCCGTCACCGACCATCATAACCGTACCTTCAGACTTTAAGCTCTCAACAACATCAGCTTTTTCTGAAGGAAGTACTTGTGAATAAATTTTATCAACACCTAATTGCTTGCCGATATATTCAGCCGATGAATTGTTATCACCTGTAAGCATTACGGTTTTGATATTCATTGTTTTCAATTTTGAAACGACTTCTTTTGCTTCATCACGCAATGTGTCAGAAATGGAAATGATTCCGAGGGCTTTTCCGTTTTTACTTAAATAAACAATGGTTTTACCCTCGAGAAGAATTTTTTTAGCCTGACTTTCAAATTCATCAGTATAAATTCCGTTTTCATCAAGCAATCGCTTATTTCCGCAGTAGTATTCATCGCCGTTATAGCCGAGAGCATAAAGACCTTTGCCTGAGATGTTTTTAAACTCAGCAAAGTCGTTTTTGTATTCAATATTATTCTCATTTGAATTCTCGCATACGGCTATTGCAACAGGGTGTTCGGATAGAGATTCAATAGATGCACTAATAGAAATAAACTCTTCCTTATCTATATTGCAAAAAACATTGTCTACTGTCATTTTGCCCTTGGTTAAAGTGCCTGTTTTATCAAAAACAATTACTTTTGTGTTGTTAGCGCGTTCGAGCGCCTCGCCGCTTTTTATAAGTATACCGTTTGATGCGCCAAGCCCTGTTCCGACCATTATCGCAGTTGGTGTAGCAAGTCCAAGCGCACAAGGACAAGCAATTACAAGCACACTTACAAAGGCTTTTAATGTAAGTGAAGTATCGCCCGAAACAATTATCCAAACAATTGCGGTAACAATTGCAATAGCGATTACTGTAGGAACAAATACGCCTGCAACCTTATCAGCGATTTTCGCAATCGGTGCTTTTTTGCCCTGAGCATCTTCAACGATTTTGATTATCTTGTGCAATGTTGTATCTTCACCGATGTGAGTAACCTTTGCATAAAGAATACCATCGCAGTTTAAACTTCCGCCTGTAAGATTGTCGCCGTTTGCTTTATTAACAGGAATGCTTTCACCCGTAAGCATTGATTCATCAACTGAGCTTTCGCCTTTTATAACAACACAGTCGGTAGGGATTTTGGCTCCGGGTTTTATTACAACAATATCATCAATTTTTAATTCTGAGGTTTTGACGGTTGTTTCTTTGTTGTCATTAACGATAACCGCGGTATCAGGGGATAAGGACATCAGCTTTTTAATTGTATCTTTAGTCTTTTCCTTGTTTCTGTTTTCTAAGAACTTGCCGAGCATTATGAAAGTAAGAACTACAGCAGCAGACTCAAAATAAAGCTCGTGGGCAATATGGTGATGAGAAAAAGGAATTGAAAATACTATATATAAACTGTAAATAAACGATGCTGAGCTGCCGATTGCAACTAAGGAATCCATATTAGGATGCAGTAAAAACAATGAGCGGAATCCATTTATAAAAAACTTTCTGCCGATAAACATAATCGGAATTGTCAATAGCATCTGAATAATAGCAAAATTATATGGATATTGATCAGGATTTAAAAATGAGGGCAACGGTAAACCTTCAATCATCATTGTTCCCATTGAAACATATAAAAGCAGACCGCAAAGTACAAAAGATGCAACAATCGGTGCTTTTGAACTGTCTTTTTTATCTGTTTTCAGGGTCTCTACTTTTTCTTTTTGTTCTTGGCGTATTGTAAATCCTGCTTTTTCTACTGCGGATATGATTTTTTCCTGTGTTTCATCAGTTCCATCAAATTCAACATTCATTTTAGAAGTAGTTAAATTAACAGAACAGCTTGTCACGCCGTCTATTCTTTTTGTGACACGTTCAACGCTTGCAC
>JBGVHY010000219.1:0-5857 GCA_045122755.1 Acutalibacteraceae bacterium
ATCGCCTTCAATTTTTTACTGTTTTAATCCACTGAACACAAAGTGTGCTCTATGCCCACCACATCTCGCCTGCAGTTTTGGTGATAAGCACTTCTTTTAAGAAGTCAATCGCTTTTTCAAGTCCCTCTTCAGGCGACATAAGCGCATCTTCGTGCTCAATGCTGATTGAGCCGTCATAACCAACCGCTTTGAGAGTTGAAATAATATCGTTCCAAACTTGCTTAGAGTGACCGTAGCCGACGGTTCGGAACACCCAGCTGCGACTTAAAATATCGCCGTAGCTCTTGGTATCAAGCACGCCGTTTACTGCGGTGTTGTGCGCGTCGATTTTTGTATCCTTCGCGTGGAAGTGGTAAATTGCGCCCTTGAGTGTTTTGATAGCCTCAACAGGGTTGATTCCCTGCCAGAAAAGGTGAGAAGGGTCAAAATTCGCGCCGATAATATCGCCTACTGCTTCGCGGAGTTTAAGACAGGTTTCAGGGTTGTAAACCACAAATCCGGGGTGCATTTCAAATGCAATTTTCTCAATTCCGTGAGCTTTTGCAAATGCAGCGGTTTCTTTCCAGTAAGGGATAACTTTCTGCTCCCATTGCCAGTTGAGCACCTCGAGAAAATCCTCAGGCCAAGCACAGGTTACCCAGTTAGGCAGTTTCGAGCCTTCAGAATCACCCGGACAGCCGGCAAAACCTATAATTGTTTTAACGCCTAGTTTTTCAGCCGCCAAACAAGCGTTTTTAAACTCTTTATCAAATTTATCCGCAATCTCGCGGTTTGGGTGAAGTGGATTGCCGTGACAGGCAATCGCCGAAATGCTGACTTCATATTTTTTCAACAGAGCTTTAAATTCTTCAACTTTTTCGGGATTGTTTATAAGCTCTTCGGGTTTTAAATGGTTATCTCCGGGATAACCGCCCGCACCGATTTCCATTTCGTGAACATCGTGGTCATATAAGAATTTCAGCGCCTCTTCAAATGTATATCCGCCAAAAACAGGATTCATTACACCAAGCTTCATATTCGTTTCCTCCTAAAATTACAGCTTAACTTCTGCTCCGATTTCAGCCGATTTGTACATAGACTCAAGGATTTTTACCATATTAAGTCCCTGAACAGGCACAAAATCAGGCTTAGCCTTGCCCGAAATTACATCAAAGAAGTGGTAAAGATTCTGCACATGAGGACTATCAGCCGCTTTTGGTAAATTCGGAACGATATCAACCGTTACGCCGTTTTCTTCCGAGAAAATCTTGAATTTATCGTCGGTTGTGTCGGTTGATGCGCCTGCTTTTGTTCCGCGAAGCTCAACGAAAACCTTTTCTCGCTCGATATTTGATGCCCATGAGAACTCAATCTGCATTGTACAGCCGTTATCAAATCGGATAAAGCCCATTGCAAGGTCTTCTACGTCGAAAGTGCCCTCGTCAGCTGCCGAGCCGAATTTTGCGTGCTCGGAATCCGCCTGAGTTTCGCTGTCGGCAAATTTGCAATAAGTTGCACCTGATACCGCTACAGGTTTTGGATTACCCATAAGCCAAATAGCAAGATCAATCATATGTACGCCGAGGTCGATAAGCGGACCGCCGCCTGATTGAGCCTTGGTTGTAAACCAACCGCCCTTTCCGGGGATACCGCGTCTTCTGCGCCAACCGCAACGAGCGGTGTAAATCTCGCCCATTTTGCCGTCCGCTATATATTTTTTCAAGAATTTTGAGTAATCATTATAGCGGTTATTACGCATAACCATTAATGTTTTACCGCTCTTTTCAGCCGCGTCTTTCATTTTTTGAGCCTCGGCTACAGATACTGCGTCAGGCTTTTCGCAGAAAACGTTGATACCTTTATTCAGCGCCGCAACTGCGATAATTGAATGAAGGTAATTCGGTGTACAGATATCAACCGCATCAAGTCCTTCGATATTCAAAACATCCTCGTAGTTTTCATAGCAGACTGATTTATCAAGCCCGAGTTTTTCAGCAGCAGCTTCCGCTTTTGAAAGAATTATGTCGCAAAGTGCAACAATTTCAACATCTTCGTTGTTTTCATAAGCATTGATATGAGCGTAATTAAAAATTCCGCCGCAACCGATTATGCCGATTGTTAATTTTTTGTTTTTCATAGATAAAACTCCTTTCGTTTGAAAAAATAACTGCTTTTTTCGCTTAAAGTATAGCATAATGAAAATGAATAGTGTATAATATATTCAACGAAAAATATCAAATTTTTGTCATCGGGGTGATTTTGATATGAATCTTGGTGTAATGGAATCATGTTATGAAAACAAATTTAAGCGCGACGGAATCGAGTTTCCTATACATTGCATTATGATGAATGTTGAGAAGCACAATAGAAAAACTATCGTACCTCATTATCACGAATATATTGAAATTTTGTATAGTATTGAAAGCGACTGCGATGTTTATATAAACGGAAAAATCCGAAATTTTAAAACGGGTGACTTGTTGATAATAAACTCCGGTGAAAATCACGATTTGATTTTTGACCGCGCTGATGCGCATTACATTGTAATTAAGGTGTTGCCCGAAATTCTTTATTCAAGCGACCAATCAGTTTTTGAAATGAAATATACAATGCCTTTTTTAATTGAAAATTCCAATAACAAACGCCATTTTACCAAAGAGGAGCTTTCAAACAATTATATACACGATACAGTTACGCGGATTATGAGCGAATGGGAGATAAGGGACTACGGCTATGAGCTATCGATCCGCGCGGATATTTTAAAAATGTTTTTATGGGTACTGCGTTACTGGCGCGACCACAATCTTGAGGCAATGGCTCAGTTTGATTATTCCGATGAAATTCTGCGGATAATTCAATCGGCGCTTGAATATATAGCACATAATTATGCCGAGCTTACTGAGGCGGAAGTGGCTGAGCATTGCAACTTAAGCTACAGCTATTTCTCTCGGACCTTTAAAAAGGTAATGCATCAGAGTTTTTCGGAATATCTAAATCATTACCGTATTACAAAAGCTGAACAGCTTTTGGGTTCAACCGATAAAACCGTAACTGAAATTTCAGAAATTGTCGGTTTTTCGACTCCGAGCTATTTTATTCAGCAGTTTAAAGCGAAAAAGAATATTTCGCCGAAACAATACCGCATTAATTTTACAAGAATAAACGACAGATAAAAAAAGGCATCGTTCGGAATGAACGATGCCTTTTTAGTTTAAACCTTATTTTACTTTAACAGCTTTCTTAACTTTTGTAAATTTACCGATTGCTTTTACGGTTTTGCCGTTTGCATCCTTGTAAGTCTTGTAAGCTGCTACTTTGATGAAATATTTCTTGCCTGAGGTAAGCTTTTTAATAACTCTCTTAGCTTTCTTGCCATTCTTAACCCAAACAACTTTTGCTTTCTTGAATTTTTTACTTGTTGAGTAAACAATCTTGTAGCCGTTCGCACCTTTTACTTTCTTCCAAGATACAACCAACTTCTTAGCTGCTTTTGAAACTGCTTTGAGTTTCTTAACCTTAGCAACCTTTGGTGCTACTACTGCAGCTGAGCTGCCACCGTTTGCACCCGGGTTTGTAATGGTTGTGTTACCGCCGTTGTTTGTATTGTTGTTTACAACAGGTTTTACAATCTTGAATGTCTTTGTAACTGTTCCTGTGTAGTTGCCGATACCTTCAATTGTAATTGTAGCGGTACCTGCGTTTACATTATCAGTAAAGATTACTTTGTAATCGGTGTCTTTGAGCTCTGTTGTAACAGTCTTAGTGATAGCTTTACCTGTGTAAGTTTCATCTTTTGTATCTACTGTGAAGTCAGCCTCTGTAATCTCTTTTGCTACGATTGCATATGTGTAAGTAACCTCGCCTGCGTAGTTGCCTTTACCTGTTACTTTAACAGTCGCAGTACCAACGTTTACGTTGTTTTCATATGCTACTTCGTAATCTGTTCCTTCAACAAGACCGAGGTCTGTTGATGTTGCTAAGTGTGCTACTGTTGCTTTAACTTCTTCACCTGTGTAGGTTTTATCTGTTGTATCAACTTCAAAATCAGTTTCAACAAGTGTTCTTTCAACTATTTCAAAATTAACTTCTACTGTGCCTGTGCAGTAACCGATACCTGTGATGGTAACTGTTGCTGTACCAAGCTCTGTATTATCAGCATACTCTACTTCAAAGTCTACACCTTCTGTGAGAAGAATTGACCAAACCTCAGGTTCGATAGCTGAGCCTGTATATGACTGGTTTGCAATTTCCTCAAAATCTGCATCTGCAATTGCTTTTTGTTCAATTGTAAATTCTTTTGTAACAGTACCTGTGTAGTTGCCGATACCTTCAATTGTTGCAGTTGCTTTGCCAGGAATTATATTGTCAGAATACTCAACTTCAAAGTCTTCGTATTCTACAAGCTCTGTTTCAATCCAAGGCTCGATTTCAAATGTACAATATTCCTGATCTTCGATATCGCTGAAGTCTTCATCAGTAATTGCTTTTGGGTCGATTGTAAATGTAAGAGTAACTGTGCCTGTGTAGTTGCCTGTACCTGTTACAGTTACTGTAGCTGTACCTGCATTTGTGTTATCTGTATATTCAACAGTATATTCTGTATCTTTTACAAGCTCTGATGTAAGCTCAGGTGTGAGCTCTTCGCCTGTATATGTCTGGTTTGCAATTTCCTCAAAATCTGCATCTGCAATTGCTTTTTGTTCAATTGTAAATGTTTTTGTGATTTCACCTGTAAAGTTGCCTTTACCTGTTACTTTAACAGTTGCAATACCAACGTTTTCATTGCTTTCATATGATACTTCATAGTCATCAGCTGTAACAAGCTCATTTGCTACTGTCACATCTGTTTCAATTGCTTTACCTGTATATGTTTTTGAATCTGTATTGATTTCAAAATCTTCTTCTGTGATTGTTTTCGGTAAGATTTCAAAAGTTTTTGAAACCTCGCCTGTACAGTTATCTCCTGCTGCTGTTACTTTAATTGTAGCAGTACCTACGTTTACGTTACTTTCATATGTTACTTCATAGTCTGTTTCTGCAAGGTTTGCTGATGTAACCGAAGGCTTGATTTTCTCGCCTGTGTAGGTTTTATCAGATGTATCAAATGTAAAGTCTGCTTCTTCAAGTTCTTTAGCAGTAATCTCAAAAGTCTCTGTTACATCACAGAAATAGTTGCCTTTACCTGTTACTTTAACAGTTGCAGTACCTGCGTTTACGTTGTTTTCATATGATACTTCGTAGTCTGTACCTTCAACATAGTTTTCGCTTGTAACTGTTGTTGTGATAGCTTTGCCTGTGTATGTTTTTGAATCTGTATCGATTTCAAAATCTATTGCTTCAAGCTCTTTGATAATTGTTGTAAGCTCAATATCTTTATCTAATGTAACGGTATCGCCTTCTTTATATAAGGTTGTGCCGTCTGAATAGCCTAAGATTTCCTCTTCTGATGTTGGCAATGTTACCTGAGTCCCTTTTTCGCCTGAACCCACTGTTTCACCATCGATTTTGAGTGTGTATGGTACTATAAGCTGAACATCATCGATGTAAATAGACGGGAAAACTTGTGAGGAATATTCATCCATACCTACGGAAATTCGTGATAATGCCCCTAAATACTCAGATGTTAAAATATCTTTTGCATAGCCTGCGGCTGAGTATCCTGCATCAAATGCTCCTACGGTTACAGACCAGAGTCTTGCAGTGTTGTTATTCCAATAAAATTCAACATATGCACCCTCTGCAGTAGGTGTCCAATTACCTTTGTGTTCAAGAGCGGTTTTGTACGCATTAGTGCCGTTTGATACACCTAATGCAACGCTTTTGCTATTGTCAATTGCCACAGAATCACCAGCGAGCCAATATCTGATGCCTACTGCAT
>JBGVHY010000220.1:0-8614 GCA_045122755.1 Acutalibacteraceae bacterium
GGCAACCTCGCTTACATTCATATTCTCGGTTTTCAGCATATCGCAGGCGGTTTTCATCAGGATTTTATTTTTATATTTTACGGGCGAAATACCTAAGTTTTTCTGAAAAAGTCGACGCAGCTGTGACTGACTTATATTGCAAAGCTCGGAAAGCTGTGAAATATATATCTTTTCTCTGAAATTTTTTTCGATAAATTCCAGTGCAGGCATAATTTTTTGCATACCCTTGTCAGCAATTATGCTTTCCTGAGATTCGGTAGTGAAAATAGATAAAATCTGATAAAAAGCAGAAAGAGCTTTAAATTTGTTAGTTGTCTGGTTTTTTAAAACCTCTCTGAAAAGCAATCCCAACTGAGCTGATTTATCCTCAATCAGCATAGGGCAGTCCGAGAATAATACAGATGAAAATCCGTTTTCCGTCTGTTTATTTAGGTCAAATTCTATCTGTAATGTTTTGGTCTTTTCCGAGAGAATTACGTATCTGTATTTACTGTCTTTCGGAATATAAATTGCATTGCCTGTTTTTGCGTACAAATCCGATTTTTCGGATTTGTACTGATATTCGCCCTCGATAATATACAAAAAACAAGAGCATTTTCTCTTATCAATGCTCATCTTTAAAATCTGAGGAACGTATTTAAATGAGAATAAATTTTTCACAATGAAGTTTTCGTTTTTTATAGGTAAATTTTCAGACATAATATCACTCCCGTTTTTATTCTATCACTGCTGAATTGAGCTGTCAATCGAAAATGCGTGAATTACTTAAAAAAATCTTGTTTTTTTTATTGTTTCTGAGTGAAAAAATAGTTAAACTGAAAATGGAGTATAAAATTTAATATAACTTGGAGGAACTTCTGATGCCTACTATTTTTATTACGGGCGGAACGAGGAATACGGGTTTTGCAATTGCCGAAAAATTTGCAAGCGAAGGGTTTAATGTGGCAATTTCAAGCCGTAGTATTGCCGATGCTGAGTTAGCCGCCGAAAAAATATCGGAAAAATTTAAAGTAAAGGCGAAAGGATATCGGCTGGATTTAGCTGATTGCAATGATATAAGACGAGTGTTTGTTGAAATCAAAAACGATTTTGGCTCGCTTGATACCTTTGTTGCAAACAGCGCAAATTTAGGCGTGGATTACGATATGCTCACCGTTACCGAAGAGGATTACGACAGCCTGATGAATATAAACCTGAAAGGTACATATTTCTGTTGTCAACAGGCGGCTCTGATTATGAAACAAAAGAGAAAAGGCTCAATCGTGATAATGAGCTCTGTTCATGCTCATGAGTGTATACAGGGAAGAAGCCTGTATGTTGCTTCCAAGGGCGGACTTAATGCGCTGACACGTGCAATGGCGATAGAGTTGGGTTCTTACGGTATTCGCACAAATTGTATTATAGCCGGTGCTATAAGAACAGACCGCTGGGATAATTATTCAGATGAACATATTACTAAAAAACGCGAAAACTGGCCTGTTGGTGTTGAATCTACTGGCGAGGATATCGCAAACGGAGCATTTTATTTAGGAACAGATTTGTCTAAAACAGTGTCGGGAACTGAGCTTACTATTGACTCAGGGGTTCTTGTGTCGCTGTTACCATATAACGGAGGAAAAAGATAATGAAAATAACTGATGTAAAGATTTATACACTTGACGCTTACAGAACAAACTGGGCATTTATTAAGGTAGAAACCGATGAGGGACTCTACGGTTGGGGCGAGGCTTCGCTCGGTACTAACGAAATGGCTCTCGAAGGTATGGTTAATGATTTAAAAAGACTCGTAGTCGGCAGAAATCCGCTCGAGATTGAAAGGATGCTTTTTGAGGTTTACAGAGATATCTATTGGAAAGGCGGCCCTGTCCTGATGTCAGCGATCAGCGGTATTGAAATCGCTATGTGGGATATTGCCGGTAAGTATTTCAACACCCCTGTTTACAATCTACTCGGCGGTAAAATGCGCGATAAAGTTAAAATGTACGCGAATGCGTGGTTTATCGGCGCCCGTACCCCTGAAGAATTTGCCGCTAAGGCAAAGCGCACAGTAGACCTTGGTATCAAAGCGCTAAAATGGGATCCGTTCGGCGCAGCTCATATGACAATCTCGCGCGAACAGCTTGAAAAAAGCGTTAATATCGTCGGTGCTGTACGTGAGGCGGTTGGCGATAAGGTAGACTTACTTATCGAGTGTCACGGCAGATTTAACCCGACAACAGCGATTGAAATTTCGCGTGAGCTTGAACAGTTCAAGCCTATGTTTATGGAAGAACCGTGCGTTCCTGATAATATGGATTCAACTGCCTATGTGCGTGCTCATTCAAAAATACCTGTTGCGGCGGGTGAGCGAGGCTACACAAAATACGCTTTTCAGGAAATGTTCTCAAAAGATGCAGTGGATTACGCTCAGCCTGACGTGTTCCACACAGGCGGTCTTATGGAAGGCAAAAAAATCGCAGCAATGGCTGAGGCTAAGCACATTATGATTTCTTATCATAACCCGTCAGGTCCGATTTCAAATGCCGCTATTTTGCAGCTTGCATCAACTGTTCCGAATTTCGTTATCCATGAAATTATGCTTACCGACGGGTCATTCAGAAAGAAAATCACCAATGAAGAGGTTGTTTTTGAGGACGGTTATATCAAGATTCCTGATAAGCCGGGTCTTGGTATCGATGTAAATGTTGAAGAGGTTTTAAAACGCCCGTATACACCGAGAAATTTAAGACACTACACAGGTGCGGTAACTGATATACGCCCGAAGAATGATACTTTCTATTACTTCAAAGGATTAGAGGACAAAACTTATGAATAAGTTTATCGAAGAACATGGGCTGATTGTTATCTTTCGTGGTGTACCGCTTGAAAAAATACCGAAAGTAGCAAATGCGCTGTACGAAGGCGGTGCAAGGGTAGTCGAAATTGCTTTTAATCCGAGCGACCCTGACACAGTTGAGAATACCACCGCCATTATAAAAAAAGTGCGCAAAACAATGGGTGAAAAACTGCTTGTCGGTGCCGGTACGGTTATCAAGGAAGAGTATGTGACCGCCGCTTGTGAAGCGGGCGCAAAATTTATCTTCTCGCCGAATGTGAATGTAGATATAATTAAGCTTACGAAGAAGCTCGGTATGATATCAATTCCAGGTGCACTGACTCCGAGCGAGGTTATGACCGCCTATGACAACGGCGCTGACTTAATCAAGCTTTTCCCGATTACAAAAGATGATATCGACTACGTTATCGGCATTACAAGACCGCTTTCGCACGTGCCTTTTATCTGCGTTGGTGGAACAAATCTAGATACAATTGAGTGTTTTATAAAGGCAGGCGCTAAGGGAGTAGGAACAGGAATTTCTATTCTTATTCCTGAACTTATTGAACATGAAAATTACGAAGAAATCACAAGACTTACAAGGTTACATCTTGAAAAAATTGCTGAGGCCAGGGAGGCGGTAAAATGAAAATAACATGGCTTGGTCAGGCAGGGCTATTGTTCGAGCATAATGATACAAGAATCATTATCGACCCTTATCTATCGGATAGCTGTCATAAGGTAAATCCTAAATCCTTGCGCAGATATCCTGTTGATGAAAGCTTCCTTAAAATAAAGCCTGATGTGCTTGTACTTACACACAAACACCTTGACCATACCGATCCCGAAACTCTCGAACACTATCTAAAAGATGACAGCAAGGTTACCGTTTTAGCATCTTTCGGCGCTTGGGAAGTTGCGCGAAAATTCAGTGGTGATAACAACTATGTTCTGTTTAATCAGCAGACCGAATTTACTGTAAACGGAATTTGTTTCAAGGCTGTTTATGCTGAACATTCTGATTTTGATGCAGTAGGCGTTACATTTGAAGTAGACGGCAAGGTTTATTATGTTACAGGCGATACGCTTTATAATGAAAAAGTGTTCTCAGGAGCACCAAAACAAGTTGACGCGTTATTCCTACCTGTAAACGGCAAGGGTAACAATATGAATATGACAGACGCTGTGCGATTTGCAAAGCGTGTTAACGCTAAAAAAACAATCCCTCTGCATTGGGGATTGTTTGATGAATTGTCTTCACAAGACGTATCGGCAGAAGGTTTTAAAGTACTTAAACCCTATGAACAAATCGAGCTGTAAACAAAAAAGAACGGATTTTCAAATCCGTTCTTTTTATATGAGAAAATATTAATAATTTTCAGGTTTAACCTGGAAATAAGACTGCGGATGGTTGCAGGTAGGGCAAATCTGAGGAGCCTTTTTGCCAACAACGATATGACCGCAGTTGATGCACTGCCAGATTGTATCGCCATCTTTAGAGAATACAAGACCGCCTTCAACGTTAGCGAGAAGCTTGCGATATCTTTCCTCATGCTCTTTTTCAACTTTAGCTACAAGCTCAAATTTAAGAGCGATTTCTTCAAACCCTTCTTCATGAGCCTCTTTAGCCATTCTGTCGTACATATCTGTCCATTCGTAGTTTTCGCCTTCAGCAGCAGCTTTTAAATTAGCAGCTGTGTCGTCGATACCGCCGTTAAGATACTTGAACCACATTTTAGCATGTTCTTTTTCATTTGCAGCAGTTTCTTCAAAAATGTTAGCGATCTGAACAAAGCCGTCTTTTTTAGCTTTAGAAGCATAGTATGTGTACTTGTTTCTAGCCATGCTTTCACCTGCAAAAGCTTCCATCAAATTTTTCTCTGTTTTTGAGCCTTTGAGTTCCATTTTTTATTCCTCCAAAAAAATAAATTCAAGAATTTATATCCTTGAATTTATCTTACCACAATATTTTTAAAAAATCTATGATTTTTTTAAAAAAAGTTATCTTTTTTTTAGTCTAACTTTTTCATTATGATTTTTATGAACAATATATTCGCGGATTAATGAATAAATCATAGATATTATAATGATTACCGCAATTATAGCAACAATTATCGCAAGCGCCGACATAAAAAAGCTTTTTGTAATCTGACCCTGCTCGCCTTTGATGTCCATTTTAATTGAAGAAACAAGCTCATCAAACTCTTCACTTATTTCATCATCAGGGACACTCATTTTATTGTAGCTTACAATTTCGTAGCAATTGCCGCCGATGATTGTAAGAATACTTTTATAGCTAAATCCCTTGTCACCGCTGCCGTAACGACAGTTAAATCTTATGAAATCATAGCCGTCAACTTCTATAATATCAGGCTCAGTCAGGAAAGAATGACCGCCCTGCTCATAAACTGATTTAAAACTCTTTACTACCGAGGCTTTATCGTTATCGTCCATCGGTGAAAAATTACCTATTGTTTCAGAAAAGTTATCAGAAGTGATTTTAAGCACTATCTGGCTTCCTTTACTCTCAGAAAAAGCATTAAGATATGTACCTTCGCGAATCTGTTCAATAGCCTCGTTCTTATCAATCGGCATATTTTTAAAATAATCCGCATTTTTATCTACATCTTCATCGGTAAAATATAAATAATCCGATGAAAGCGATAATTCAATGCTGTTTTCTTTATCTTCAAAAAAATCAATGCTTACTGTCTGAGTTTTTGCGCTTGCAGTAATACCAAGCGTTAAAACAAGTATGGTAAGGCATATAAAACATTTTAACTTTTTCATTAACTGTACCCTTATACTGTATTTATAATAATATAATAAAGTATTCTGCTTAAAAAATCAAGGATAAAATTGTTTATTCACAAAAAAGACAAAAATTGTAGTAGAAAAATTTCAATATATATGTTACAATATATCAAAAGATTATAAAAGGAGTAAATAAAATGAGAAAACTTTTTATTTCATTTATATCAGTATTGATGGTTATGTTGTCTTTATCGTTTACATCATTTGCAGACGGACAGACAAAAATCACAGTCGGAAGTGCTATTACATCACCTGACAGCGAAGTTTCTGTTCCGATAAATATTTCTAATAACCAGGGACTCTGGGGAACAGTATTCAATGTTTATTTTGATACAGAAGTTTTTGAAGTTGAAGAAGTAGTAAACAACGGCGATGTTTTCAAAAGCGCTGATATCCTGATTGGTCCTTCTGATTTCGCTAACGGTTATGTAAGAGTTGTAGTAACTCCAAGTAACGTAACCTCTAATAATACTAATAACGGTACAATCTGTACTTTGAAATTAGATGTTGATGAAGATGCGGCACTTCGTGATTATCAGTTCAGACTTGAGGTTGAAGATGTCTGTGATATTGACGGTAAAGACCTTGAAGTAAGCTCAGTAAACGGAAGTGTTTCTGTTAAGAAAACCGCTGATAATGTAGCTGAGAAAAATACTAAGAAGAACAGCAATGAAGAGGTTATCGCAAGAGCAGAGGATAACAAGATTATCGAAGAGGAAACAATAAATTCCGGTGATTCTAATAGAAGAGACAATGCAGATAACAACAGCGAAGAAACCACAGCAAGTGCTGATGAAGCAAACGAAGCCGAAACAACAGCCGAAGGCGTTACTGAGGCTGATAGCGATAATAAAGTTTCCGCAGATGTTGAAGAATCAGAAGAAGATAATAGCTTTGAGCATATTAAAGACAGCTCATCAATAAGAACATCACCTTGGACTATTGTTTTAATAATTTGCGGTGCAGTTGTTTTGGCGGGCATTATCGTTCTTGTAGTAGTTATTGTTAAGAAGAAAAAGAAATAAGCTTTAATATTTAAAAACTCTGTCGGGTTACCCGACAGAGTTTTTTTGTGCCGAAATACTGCTTGACAAATGATACTATGCGTTGTATAATATCATACAAGATAACAGAAAGGGGCTAAAAATGGATATTCAGCTAAAAAGAGGACTGATTGAAATTTGTGTGCTAAAAGTGCTTACCGTTTCCGATTCTTACGGTTATCAGCTTATAAAAGATATCTCAAAATGCATAGAAATTTCCGAATCAACTCTTTATCCGATACTTAAAAGGCTTGAGGCAGGCGGTCTGCTTACCGTTTATTCGGTTGAACATAACGGTAGACTGCGGAAATATTACAGAATTACTGACGGCGGACGCAAACGAATTAATGAATTTATCTCTCAGTGGCAAGAGGTAATGAATGTTTACGATTTTATCAGAAAGGGTGTTGATGATGACGAAGTCTGAATTTATAAATACATTGATACAAAGGCTTTCAGGTCTTGATGAAGGTGAAATAACTAAAGCAGTAGCTTTTTACTCTGAAATGATTGACGACAGGATAGAGGACTCAATGACTGAAGAAGAGGCAGTAGAGTCCTTGGGTAGTATTGACAGTATCGTTAACGAAATTTTCGAGCAATTACCGCTTAGCGCAGTTATTAAGCAAAAGGTAAAGAAAAATCAGAATAATACACTCTGGATTATACTCAGTATAGTCGGTTTTCCTGTGTGGTTTCCGCTTAGTGTAGCATTGCTTGTAATTGTATTTGCGCTTTATATTTCAATATGGGCAGTTATTATCTCGCTCTTTGCGGCGGTTGTAAGCTTTATTGTCGCAGGTGTCTGCTCAGTCGGCGCAGGAATTGCTTTCTGTGTTATAAAAACTCCTGCTGTCGGTGCTGCAATAATCGGTGTAGGTCTTATGCTCACAGGCTTGTTCATACTGCTAATTAAGCCGATGATAGCTTTGTGCAAGCAGACAGGCAGATTTACTGGATTTATATGCAGAAAACTTTTCGGTAGCAGAAAGGGGAATGCCTTATGAAAAAATGGATTATTACAAGTGCAGTAGTGTTTTTATGCGGACTTATTGTGTTCAGCTGTGCAATGCTTAATATGAATTGGGATTTTGATAAGCTCTCAACTCTTTCCGAATATCATACCGTTACTAACGAATACGAAGGTAATAAGAATATTATCTTAAAGGATAAAAACGTTCCTGTTCGCATTGAAAAGTCAGCGGATAACAAAATTTATCTTACATATTCCGAAAATGAAGACGAAACATATTCAGTTTCAGAGCAAGGTAATGATATCAGTATCACAAAAAATGTGGAATTTGAATGGTTTGAGCGCATTTTTGTTGTGAATTTTGAAACTCCCGAGTTTGTAATCGCTCTGCCCGAGGAATACCTCGGTGACCTTGATATTAAAACCTCGAATGCAAATATCGAGCTCATATCAGTAACTGCGAATGACTGTATCCTTAAATCAAACAACGGCAAAATCGATTTATTGGACATATTAACAGAAACTCTTTCCGCAGTTACTTCAAACTCATCGATTAAAGCTTTAAATGTAGCTGTGAGAAAGGATGCGGTTTTAGACACATCAAATTCGCAAATCGTGGCTGAAAGTGTTACCGCCCAAAAATTAACCGTCAAAACTTCTAATGGTGATATCACCGCTGAAAGTGTATCGGCTCTTGACGGTGTTTCACTTAAAACCTCAAACGCCGATATCGAGGTTGATGAAATTTTCTCGAATAATATAATCCTCGAAACCTCAAATTCGGATATCGAAGGATATATTCCCGGACTTACAACCGATTACACAATCACATCAAAAACCAGCAACGGCGATAATAATTTACCTGAAAATCAGGTTGGCGGAAGTAAAACTCTTGATGTAAAACATCAAATGGTGATATCGAAATTGTTACTTACCGTGCAAATTTAAGTGAATAAAATTAAAACGCTC
>JBGVHY010000221.1:0-6675 GCA_045122755.1 Acutalibacteraceae bacterium
AAACCGGTACTAAAGCTAAAAAATGTATTTTATGCGGAAAAGTAGTTCAAACAAAAACCATTAAAAAGCTAAAGCTTAAAAAACCGAAATTCGGACTCAGCGACTATGGTAAAAAAATTAATGTTTGGTCATTTAATCTTAGTGAGACCGGTGTAACACATTATCAGGTGCAGGTTAAGGGTAACAATCAAACCATTGCTAAGACATTCAAAGCCACACAAGATAGTTTCTTTCACCTTGATAAAAATATCAAAGTTTCAAGCGGAACATATAAAGTACGCATAAGAGCCATTGTTAAAAAAGGCGGTAAGAAAGTTAAAAGTAAATGGACTAAATTCAAAAAAATAACAATTAAATAGCAAAAAAATCCTCCCGTTTGGGAGGATTTTTTTATGTTTTGATTACTTTTCAAGTGTTTTTGCAACAGTCTTTTTAAAATTCAACTTATCAAGTGCGATACCGAATACTAAGAAAATTACGATACTGCCGATAACCTGAATTGCATTACCGGGCATTGTGCCTAAAAGCGGACTTACCCAGTTGCCTGAGAGGATAACCTCGGTAAGATAATAACCGCCGACGGTAATGACTGCATTCGGGATAAAACCGATAATATTTCTGACATTGACGATTTTTTCATTCTTATTTGTGTAGCAAAGCGCAAGCAGTAGTTTAATCACCAATGTATACGGTGCATAAACTGCAAAACCTGAGATCACATCGGCCAATGCACCTCCTATAGCACCGACAAACAGCGCATACGGAAACGGCAAAAGACTAGCTGCGAGCATAATAATTGCATCACCGAAATGCACATAGCCTGCACCGCCCGGCATAGGTACTGATATGTATGCGGTACAAACCGCGGTAAGTGCGGCGAAGAGTGCCGCGATAACTAAAATTCTAAGACCTTTCTTGTTCATAAAAATTTCTCCTTTGAAAAAATATAGTGGCTCTTGAAAAAAGCTTGGTTATAGTATATAATCTAACTGAATATATTAAAATCACCAAAACAGGAGAATTTTATAATACCAGATGAACTACTTAATTGATAAACAAAACAGCAGACCCGCCTACATTCAGCTTTATGAACTGCTGAGAAAGGATATTGTAGAAAAAGTTTACCCTTACGGCTCAAAACTGCCATCTAAACGAGTGATAGCTGAAAGCTTAGGGATAAGTCTTATCACGACTCAGCACAGTCTTGAACTGCTTATAGACGAGGGTTACATTGAATCGCGCGAGAGAAGCGGATATTTTATCACTTACCGTGAGGACGATATTTTTCCGATTGTGAGCTCCGATACCCTGTCCGCACCGCCTGCACCCCATCAGCACGAGCAAAACGAGAATGACTTTCCGTTTTCGGTGCTTGCAAAGACAATGCGCAGGGTAATTTCTGCCTACGGCGAAGATATTTTAGAAAAAACCGAGAACAATGGCAGTTTTGTCTTGCGAAAAGCAATTTGCGACTACCTCGCACGAAGCCGAGGTATAAAAACCAGCCCGGAATGTATTATAATCGGCTCAGGTGCAGAATACCTTTACGGACTTATTGTAAGGCTTGTCGGCAGAGATGTAAAATACGCAATAGAAAGTCCTTCTTATGAAAAAATAGCAAAGGTTTACACCGCCGAAGGCTTGAATATTGACTATTTAATGCTCGGTAACGACGGTATCCGCTCAGCAGAGCTTAATCGCACCGAAGCAAAGGTGCTCCACATATCGCCGTACCGCAGTTTCCCCAGCGGTGTAACCGCATCAGCTACAAAACGTCAGCAGTATTTACGCTGGGCAAAAGAGAAAAACGGAATTATTATTGAAGACGATTTCGATTCGGAATTCACGCTTTCAAAAAAGCCTGCGCCGACGGTTTTTTCGCTCTCAAACAGCGGAAAAGTTATCTATATGAACACATTTACAAAAACAATCTGCCCCGCAATTCGTGTGGCTTATATGGTACTACCTGAAAATTTGCTTGGACTTTTCAAAGAAAAAGTCGGATTTTACTCCTGTACAGTTCCGTCATTTGAGCAATATGTGATCGCTGAATTTATAAACGGCGGCGATTTCGAGCGGCATATAAATAGAGTTAGAAGAAATAATAGAAAAAAGATAAAATAAGTATAAGTCACCTCAAGCCAAACTACGAGTGACAAAACCTGTTCGGCTTCACTTCGCTCCTCTGAATAACTTTGTTTTAGTTTATCTATCAATCTAAAATAAATTTGTAGGGGAGCGCAATGCGCTCTCGTTTAAATTTAAACGAAATCCGACAAAATGAGGGGCGGAAGCATCTATTTTATGGTCTGCAATCTTCACAAGGCTTGTATCCCTTTTCAATCAGTTCCTCGCGGTTATCATAATTTTCAAGATTCTCATATAAAATGTGGCTGACCCATTTACATTCAGAATAATGAAACTTATTAGAATTTCGGCTTTTTACATAGACCGCATTCGTTGTAATTTCAGTTGTACAGACAGTCGTGTTCATAACAGTAGTTGAAGTTGAAGTTGAAGTTGTAGTCGTAACCACTATGTTCTCTTGCACTTTTTCGATTTTACAAGAACAAAGCGAAATTAAAACCAATAAAATCGTGAGAAAAGAGTTAATTTTTTTCATAATATCACATCCCTAAACAATAATAGCATATTGTTCTTGCTTTTGCAAGACATTTGTAATTCGTTTGAAATGTATATTGTATGATATCAGTGTTATACAATAGTAATGCAGAGGTGATATTATGAGAAAATTTAAAATCCCAGCAATTCCACCGACAACAAGCAAAAGCATTCGATTCCCTAATGATATTATTGATAAAGTCGAAAAGGCAATTGTCGGAAAGGATTGTAATTTTTCGGCTTTCGTAGTCGAGGCTGTAAGAGTAGCGCTCGAAAGTTTAGAAGAGGATGAATAATTTTAGAATGGAAGTTGGAAAGAGAATATCAGAATTAAGAGAAAAAAGAGGAATAAGCACTAACAAACTCGCTAATTTGTCAGGTGTTTCGCAAAGTTATCTAAGAGAAATCGAGCTTGGTGAGAAAAATCCAACTGTCGAAATGCTTTCTTATATTTGTGATGCACTTGAAATTTCTTTAGATGTATTTTTTAATGAAAATCCATCAGAAATTGACCCATTTATGATTTCTGCTCTCAACAAACTAACAGTCAACGAGCAAATCAAACTTGCAGAATTTATCAATGCTATAAAATAAGTATAATATTGCAGAGGTGATATTATGAGAAACAAAAATAATAAGCATTTAGGTATAGAAGTTGATCCCGATTTACATTATAAACTTCATTACATTGCAAGATATGAAGGACGGTCCGCCAACGGACAGATTCTATATTTAATCAGGCAGTGTATTAAGGAGTTCGACGCATACGAAGGCGAAATCAAAAAAGAAGATGAATAATAAAATTTAAAAATCCGACCGTGGGAGACACTTGGTAAAGAAGTTGTCTCCCACGGCTTTTATATTGGCGAATATAACTGAGGCACACTTCGTAAGGAAGTGTGCCTCTAAAGGTCTGATTTTTTATTGTTTAACCTATAATTTCGCGAATAATTTTTTGTGCTGTTTGCGCGTCGGCTTTACCGCAGGTTTCTTTCATAACACCGCCGATAAGCGCACCGATTGCGGCACCTTTACCGCTCTTAATATCATCAACTGCTTTTTCGTTAGCGGCTACTACCTTTTCACAGATAGCGCGTAACTCGCCTTCATCAACGCCGCCCATCTGGCTTGCATCAATAAGCTCGCTCGGTTTTTTACCGCTCTCAAGCATCTTATCAAGAGTTGATTTCGCAAGGTTGTTATTAATCTTACCTTCTTCAAGCATTTTGATAAGCTCTGTAAGCATTTCAGCTGATACTTTTATATCAAACTGTTCTTTATCAGCATCAGTCGCGAGTGTGCGGTAGATGTTTGAAATGATAAAGTTTGAAGCGGTTTTCGGCTTTTTAATTTCGCTCGCTACCGCATCAAAGAAATCAGAAACTTTCTTGTATTTTACAAGGATTTTAGCATCAGTTTCATTGATTCCGTATTCCTCGATGTATCTAGCCTTTTTGCTGTCAGGTAATTCAGGAAGAAGCTGACGGATTTCCTCAATTTCTTCATCAGTAGTATGAATTGTAACGAGGTCAGGCTCACGGAAATAACGGTAATCGTGAGCGTCCTCTTTAGAACGCATTGACTCTGTTTCGCCTGTACCTGTGTTGAAACGACGGGTTTCCTGAATAACTTCCTCGCCCGACTCAACAAGGTCAACCTGACGGTCAAACTCATATTCCATAGCCTGACGCATAAAGGTGAATGAGTTCATATTCTTAATCTCGGTACGAGTGCCGTACTCCGAAGAATCTTTTTCCATAACTGAAATATTAACATCGCAACGAAGTGAACCTTCCTGCATTTTGCAGTCAGATACGCCGATATATTTCATAATAAGCTGAAGCTTTTCAACATATTCAATAGCTTCATCGACTGAACGGATATCAGGCTCGGTTACAATCTCAATAAGAGGTACACCGCCGCGGTTATAATCAACAAATGTGTCACCGCGTTCGTGAACAAGCTTGCCTGCATCTTCCTCGATATGAATACGAAGAATACGGATTTTTTTACCCGAATCAAGCTCGATATAGCCGTTAGAGCAAAGTGGTTTATCATACTGCGACACCTGATATGCTTTTGAGAGGTCAGGGTAGCAGTAATTTTTTCTGTCCATTTTTGCGATATTGTTGATAGTACAGTTTGTAGCAAGACCTGCCATAATTGCATAGCGCACAGCCTGTTTATTAAGACGTGGCATTGTGCCGGGCAAGCCTATACAGATAGGACAGCAATGGGTATTCGGCTCACCACCAAATTCAGTAGAGCAAGAACAGAAAATCTTGGTTTTGGTAGATAATTCAACGTGGGTTTCAAGACCCGAAACTAACTGAAATTCTTTCATTAAAAATCTACCCCCATTTCTGCTTTTTTAAAGTGGTCGGTTGCCTGTTCAAATTTATAAGCAACATTTAAAATCTTAGCCTCACAGAAGGAGTCACCGATAATCTGCATACCGATAGGAAGGCCTTTTTTGTCCGTTCCGCAAGGTATTGAAACACCTGGCAGTCCTGCGATATTAACAGGAACGGTGCAAAGGTCAGTAAGGTAAGTTGCAACTGCATCTTCGGAAGTAAAGCCTTTTTTAAATGCAGTCTGTGCAACGGTAGGCGCAAGAATAACATCACATTTTGTAAATGCATCTTTAAATGCTTTTACAATTGTGCCGCGCAAGTTCTGCGCTTTTTTGTAGTAAGCGTCATAATAACCGCTTGAGAGCACATAAGTACCGAGCAAAATTCTACGCTGTACCTCTTTACCGAAGCCCTCAGAACGGGTTTTGCACATCATATCGTGAATACCGTTGTAATTCTCGGTGCGGTATCCGTAACGGATAGAGTCATATCTACCGAGGTTTGAAGAAGCCTCAGCACAAGCGAGAATATAGTAAACAGGAAGAGCATATTTAAGGATTGGCAAATCAAACGGTACAATTTCTGCGCCGAGCGCTTTGTACTCCTCGATTGCTTTGTCGATAGCCTCTTTTACGTCACCTTCGAGTCCCTCAAAATACTCTTTCGGGATACCTATTTTGACGCCTTTGATATCATTGTCGAGCTTATCAGCGGTTGTTTCTTTAGCACCCGAACAGGTTGAATCATAATAATCCTTGCCTGAAATTGCATCAAAAACGATAGCCGCATCTTCAACTGAAGTTGTAATAGGTCCAATCTGGTCAAGTGAAGAAGCGTAAGCGATAAGACCGTAACGCGATACAGCGCCGTAGGTAGGTTTAAGTCCTACAACGCCGCAAAACGATGCGGGCTGACGGATTGAGCCGCCTGTATCAGAGCCTAGACCGTAAACTGCGATATTGCCTGCAACAGCTGAAGCAACACCACCCGATGAGCCACCTGCTACATGGTCGAGGTTGTGTGGGTTTGAAGGCGCACCGTAGCAAGAAGTCTCAGATGCTGAGCCCATAGCAAACTCGTCCATATTTGTTTTACCGAGCATTACAGCGCCTTTGCTTTTAAGCTCGTCCCATACATAAGCGTCATAAATCGGTTTGTAGCCCGATAAAATTTTTGAACAACAGGTAGTTTCAATACCATTTGTTGAAATATTATCTTTTAAAGTCATCGGAATACCTTCAAGTAATCCGATTTTCTCGCCTTTTGCGATTTTTTCATCGACAGCTTTAGCGGTTTTGAGAGCCTCTGCTTCAGTAGTAAGAACGTAAGCATTAAGGTCGGCGTGAGTCGCTTTTATAGCGTCGATATATTTTTGTGTGAGTTCTACACACGATATCTGTTTTTCAACGAGCATATCGTGCAACTGTTTTATTTTAGATGTCATAAATATGCTCCTTAAACCTTCTTTTTAACAGGGAAATAGCCATTTTCGCCGCCGTCAACATTCTTCAAAATTTCCGACTGCGGAAAGCTTTCGCCGACTACATCTTCACGGAACACATTGACAAGATTATTGATATTATCAAATTCTTCAACTTCTCCGTCATAACCGTTAATGGTATCGGCAAATTTAATTATATTCATCATTTCTTGGGTTAACTTATCAATTTCACTGTCATCAATATGAAGCTTTGATAAC
>JBGVHY010000222.1:0-4485 GCA_045122755.1 Acutalibacteraceae bacterium
CACTTGTAACGAGAGATGACTGTCGGTACGTTGTAAAAAGTGTCGGGTCGAAGACTAGATGTACTTGTAACGAGAGATGACTGTCGGTGACTTGAATAAAAATCCTGTTGAGAATTTACTCAACAGGATTTTTGCGTTTAAAGATTTATGCTCTTATTTTTTTAGCAGTAACTGCTGCAACTAAGAATGATATCAAAGCCATAAACATAAAGAATGTCGGTAAAGCTATATCGTCATCTGTCTTAGGGCTGGTTGATGTTTTGGCGTCGTTCCCGTCAGAAGTTGTGGAATCAGGCGTATTATCGTTGTCACTATCTATTTTGACGGTTGTTGTTTTGGTTGGAATTGCTTCAAGTGTGTCGACGGTTTCTTCTGTTGTACCTACAGTAGTTGCAGTTGTTACTGTAGTAATGTCACTATTAGTAGTGGTGGTTGTTTCAGTTGAAGAACTGCTTTCTGCTGTGCTCTCTGTGGTGTTTTCGTCTGTTCTTTCCGAAGTGCTTGGTGTAGTGCTCTCGGTTGTACTTACTGTAGTACTTTCCGAGGTGCTTGGTGTAGTGTTCTCGGTTGTACTTGACTCAGGCTCTTCAGGTTTAGTTGTGTTTTCAGATGTACTTGGTGTGATACTAGGTGTCACAGGCTCAGTCTCAGATGAGCTTGGTGTTGTGCTTTCGGTAGTAGTTGTTGCATCGGTCGGTGTCGCTGTTGTGGTTATAATCGGTTTCGGCACAATCGGGTTGTTAAGCGTATTTGTGCTGCATACAGGGTCTTCAGTTACTGCCACGGTTGAGTCGCTGTACTCTTTAATTCCGAAAAGTGCAGTATCTGTAACCTTGCCGCTTTCTGCGTTTACCTTAACTGTGAATGTAACTGTTGTTGTACCGTTGGAAGTAATTCTACTTATAGAAAAATCGGTATACTTGCCGTCGGCGGATACTGTTCCGCCGCTTGAATAAACAGTATTTGTCGGAATATAATCGCGAATAAGAATATCTGCAAGTGAGAGCGGTCCATTGTTGGTTACTGTAATTGTATAAGTAATTGAATCATCTTTCATTACCTCGGCACCTGTTACAGCAGGGTCGTTATCGGTCATTTTATCACTTGTCAGCGCCGCAGTAAGAATATTTGTATCTACCTTAACCGATGAGCTTTCAAGTGTAACTGTTGTATAGTCAGCTTCCTCGGTCAAAGAGCCGTTTTGATTAATCATCTTCTTATATTTCATATCGGCTGTGCCGTTGGTGTCATATTCGTTAGATCCGCTTAAAGAAGTGAGCTTATCTTCGGCAAGCTTTGTGTAAAAACTTACTCTTGCGGTATCGCCTGTATAGGTGTTTCCTGTCCAGGTAACAGTAGTTTTGCCTGAAACGGTTGCAAGTACATCGGATGGAATACTGCTCAATGAGGTATAAGTACCGTCAGGTGTTACAAACGGATGGTCCTCATCACAGATTACGCTAAAGTTTTCGCCGATTTCATCGGTGATTGTTATCTCAGGGAAACCTGTCATAGTTTTTGAAATATCCGAAAGTAATGAAATAAATTCAGCGGTAGTAGTACAGTTTTTATAATATCCTTCACCGCTTGAAAGATTTTTGAGTATAGTTGTCGGCTGAACTGATGAACTGGATGCTGCAGGAAGGTTGATACCTACCGAATAAATCTCAACATCGAGCGCCTTGATACTGTTAGCAACAGTATTTGCAGCGTTATACGCATCTAAAACACTTGCCGCATTGCCCGTACCTGTGCTGTCGGTTAAATAGTTCGGGTTACCGTCGGTTACGAAAATAACAGAGGCTTTATTAGTGGATGTTCGATTGCTTAAGTAATCATAAGCTTTATAAAGCGCTCCTGAATAGTTTGTATAACCATAACCATTATAATTTGAAAGCGCTGTGTTTACTGTGCCTAAATCTTTTGTGAAATCACAGTTATTCATTACATCTTTTGCAAAGGTTACAACTGCAACATTGCTGTTTTCACTTGAATTAATAATAGTTTCAGCAAAATGGCTGGCTGAGGACTTTTCAATAATCATTCTGTCAATACAGCCGTATTCGTTGCCTTGCGGTAAAGACCATCCGCTTGGATTGTGAATGCCGTCAGCATCTAAGCCCGGATCTTCCAAATTCGGAATTTTGACATATTCACCTTCAGCATTTTTCATATAGTGATTATCCTGCGGACTCCATGCATTAAGCTCGTCATATGAAGGCTTACCCTTGCCTTTCTTTGAAGAGCCTGATGCCTTGTAAATCTGGTTCCATTCGCCGTCAGTTATATATCTCCAGTTTGTGTTTACCTTCCAACAAGGCAGATAATAGTCTTCAGGCATACCTAAAGTTCCCTTAGGAATCAGGTAATAATGGTTGTCGTTAAGACAAGGAACAGCATCGTAAGGGTTTGTTGTGCTGGTGTTCATACTTGCTGATTGGTCAAGAACAAAAACAACATCTCTCGGAGCTTCAAATGACTTATTAACTGCATCGAGATTTGTTTTTACGATTCCTTGCTTTGCATCTTCCTCAGTTTCAAAAGCAACATTTTTAACAGCAGCCGCCTCGCCTGAATGAATGCTCTGCTCAAGTTCATTTTTTATATCAGTCGGGGATTGTAAATCACCGATTTTTACAGCATTTCCATCCTCATCATAAAGAGTCAGCTGTTAAACGCTGATACTGTTTTCTTTTGTTTCATAAGTGCGTACGGTTGTTTCCTTATCATAAGTGTCAACCTCAGCGCTGGCAGGGATAGTTGAGAAAACAATTGAAAGAACCAGCATAAGCGCGCCGAAAACAGTAAATAGATTTCTTAAATTCTTCATAAACAACTTCCTTTCAGAATTTTTGTGCTTTAAGCAGTGTAAAAAAGCATTAAAATATTAACTTTATATAATAATATTAATATTTTAACTATATTACACTACGATAAAGGTAATTCCAAATTAATTGTACCACTTTTTTAGGGAAAAATCAATAAAATTTGAAAAAATTAGCACTTTTTCACATATGAATATTTTAACGAAAAACGTCCCACCTTCATTTGCGAAAGGTGAGACGTTAGAATTTTTACATTATTGATTTACCGCCGTCAACATAGATTGACTGACCTGTGATGTATCTGCCTTCTTCGGAGCATAAAAGCCGCACGATATATGAGCAGTCTTTTTTATCGCCGTAGAATTTAAGCGGAATAGAATCAGTAACTTGTTTAGCGTACTCAGGATCAGAAAGCGCATCAACATTTCGGTCGGTGTAGATTACGCCCGGCGCTACGTTGTTAACGGTGATTCCGTATTCAGCCAGCTGTAAAGCAAGCGATTTAATCATAGTAGTCTGTGCTGATTTTGATGCAGAGTATACAAGCATATCAGGATGAGGCTTAGCTTCCTGAACCGAGCCGATTGAAATAATTCTGCCGAAATGCTTTTCTTTCATCGCACCGCTGAATTTTTGAATAAGCACAAGCGAGGAAAGCAGATTGCAGTTAATCTGTTTATAAAACTCGTCAGCGGTGATGTTTTCCCATTTGTTGCGAAACTGCATTGAAGCATTAAGTACCAGAATATCGATATCGCCTACTTCATCTGCCAATCGTTCGTAAGAAGTGTTGTCCGACAAATCTGCCTGAACGATTGTAGCTTTACCGCCGATATTTTCAATTTCTGCTTTCATTTTTTCAGCGCTTGCCTTGTTTCCTGCGTAATGCAGAAAAACCTCAGCACCGCCTTCGGCTAACTCAAGTGCAATCGCTGAGCCTATTCCTCTTGAAGAGCCCGTCACAAGAGCTTTCTTACCTTTCAAATCACATTTCATAAGTTTTCTCCTAAACCTGAATGAGAGAAAGCGGAAAACCGCTTTCTCTCTGATATTTTAATTAAAGTGCTGTCTGTGTATCGTCAGGGTCGCCGTTGCGAGCTAAGTCATACTCGTGTGACCAGTCAAGATCGCGGTATTCCTCACCTCTCGGGTCGGTTTTTATCCATTCAACGAGCATATCAAGCATTTCCTCTGTCCAGGTGTTTCTGTCAATCTGAGCAGTTGTAAACTTGTTCTGCGCAATCATTTCAAACCCGAAATCGTCTTTAACGTGAGTTTTAGCAGCACCTTCAACAACTTCCTGAACAAGGTGGGCAGGGATAAAGAGGACACCGCCGCCTGCACCGTAAACGATATCGCCTGGGAGAACGGTGGCTTTACCGATACGGGTAACGGAATTAAAGCTCTGCATAACAAATTCGCGGATAGGAGTCGGGTCGATGCCTCTGTAGTAAACCTGAACATCAGGGACCTGTTTCATCTGCTCGGTATCGCGGATACCGCCCCAAATAACACCGCCGCCTGTTTTGGTTTTGGTTTTGATAGCAGTTGTAAGGTTTCCGCCTAAGAAAGTACCTTTATAGATTTTATCGTACATATCAGCAACAACAACGTCGCCCTCAACAAGAGAGTCAATAACCCACTGGTTGTAGTTACCTTT
>JBGVHY010000223.1:0-6185 GCA_045122755.1 Acutalibacteraceae bacterium
GCGCTACATTTTTTCTACTTTCAACAAAATCAATGTTGTGTGTTAAGTAAACAAACCTCAAATCAGGGCGCTCGTCCTCCAACTTATCAAACAGATTTCTCATTAATGCTCCATTCAAATGCCTTTCGAGTTCATCGATGAATATAAAAGAATCCTCAGGAGCTAATAATGCTGCCATTATTAAGTAAGCAATGCTTTTTTCACCGTCACTTGCGTTGTTCATTGAATATTTAGCTATTTGATTACCTTTCAAAAACAAAGATTCTCTGTCAGCAATGATATCTCTATCTAATCCTAACGATGAAAAAATTGCATAAAATCTTGTTCTTAAAACATTATTTTGATTCGTTCCAGTTTCGTAAGAATCTAAAGTCCGTTTGTTTATCTCTCTTGTTAAATACATCAATGAAATATTCTCTTTGAGCATTTCATTAAGATTATAATTGGTATATAAACCAACATAATTAGACGAGGATTGCATCGCAGTTCTATTGGCTGGAACAACTATAGCATTTTTGAAAATGCTCTCAGAAATTTGTTTTAGCAATGTTGTTTTTCCCGCACCGTTTTTACCAAAAATCACATAATTCTTATTTCCGTATTTAAAGTGTTCAAAGAGATCGTTCACGTTGGGATCTAACGCCTTGGCCAATTGTGATAATTGTGTTATAAGGCTTTTTAAATAAACATCACCCCGTTTCGTGTCGACTGATATACTCAAAAAAACATCTAATTGTTTGTTTTTATTCGATAAAATGTTATTAATATGGTTCTTATACGGGCCATTAAAATCATCGAATTTTACACGCTTTAATTCTTTTATTTGTTGTATGCAAATAGCGATTTTTTCCTCCACGCCCTTGTAATTAAAAGCGTTTAAATCATTGTATATCTGTTGCAAAGTTGCAAATTGATGCATCATAAAATTATCAATTTGCATGCCCTGATCTTTGCAAAACTGTATAGCGTTTTCAACCGACCAATCAATAGATGACATCTGTTCCACAAAACTATTTACTCGTTCAAGTTTAGATTCATATTCTTCTAAATTGATACTTAGGCTTACAATAGCTTTTCTTGTTAGCATATTTGCATTTCACTCCCTATCGTTTAAATATTTCTTAATCCTCACGACTAGCAATAAGCGCATCCAACAAATCCTGTGCCACCTGCAAATCATTTTTTGTTGCCATCTCCGACTTAACTCCAAGAAATATCGGGTCGTGAATTACTTGTTTAATCATTTATTAGGCCTAACCCGTTTAATCGTGATGATATGCTGCCGATTGTTCGACGCATTTCTTTTGAGATATCTTTCTTAGCTAAACCGCTATTGTATAATTCTTTCAACCGTTCTTCTTCATCCTTGCTCCAAGGTTTACCTGCGTTCTCAGGAAGACTCCTTTTGGACTTTTTAGCATCTAAAGAACTTAAAACAGTTACAATGCTCTGACAACATCACCTTTGTTATAAACACTATCATCGGATAAAAGTTCGCCAGTAGTAGGGTCAATCCCTTCTGCCAATGCAGATAATATTTCTTTAGCTCTATTAATATCCATAATTTTCTCCTTATTAATGCAATATCAAAGCATTATTATACCAATCGTATTTTATATCTCTTCAATTCCTAAGCTTTTTAAGTATTGATAAGTACCATCATAAAATTCAGGAAGACGAGTACTGTCTTCCCAGAAACCACTGACGGTTTTGTTAGGATTGCCTTCTGGTATGCAAATAACCATACCTGCACGAGCGCGAGTAAGCAAAACACGATATGCATTAAGCATATATTTATGCAATTCTTGTTTGCTCTCGGTGTTAGCGATTTGCTCTGTCCACTTTGTTTGACCATTAAATCTATAGAAATGCCAATCACCGTTCTCATATCTCATGTCTGCATCCTATAACAAACAGGTATAATCAAGCTCTAATCCTTGAACTTGAATTTCTGTTGCTGCGTCTTCAAGATAATTTGATGAACGCACATTAGATTTATCATCAAGGAACCAATGAACAGCATTTTCATCAGCTATAGCAAATTCTGAAAAACTACTATTGTATAAACAACGGCTCATAAGAAACCTCCTTTATATTGAACCTTTATTGTAACGTCTAATCCTAATACGACGCTTTCATTTTATCACATTTTTTTCGCTTTATCAACAGCTTTGAATAAAAGCCAAGCGAACATAGAGTTTTTCTTTTGTCATTTATACCACAACAACCGATGAGGGGAACTCATCGGCTTTATTAGCTTAATTTACAACGATTCTTCCGTTGGTTTTGTTGTTTATAATGTGGTTGAAGAAAACTGGTTTTGTTACGGCTGCGAGGTAGTCAAAATAGTAACCATCACCATACTCTTTTGCGATAATATCGAGCATTTCTCTTAACTGCAAAATTGTTGCGAATTCGTGTTTGCAAGTACCTGTGCAATAACAATTACAAATAAGATTTCTTACATCGCCGTTTTCAAAATCAAATTCAACTTCATAATACTCGGTGCCGCTGACAATTGCTCTTGCTTTGCCGTCTTTAATCTCTATGTAAACCACTCGGTTTTCCATATAATAATCATTACCTTTATCTGCAGTTACCTTGTCTATGTTCATTCCGCTCAAATCATCAATATTAAAAGCTTCATCATCGTTTGAAACAACAAATTCTTCATCTTCTGACGGCGCTTTAAACCAACCAATGATTTGCTCATATGGTAGGGCATTGCGGTCGGTTGTTGCAAAGTGTGAGCCAGCCATAAAAAACTCGCCCTTAACATTGGTATTCGCCACACTAATAACACGATGATAATCTGAAAGTTTAATTTTAAACGAATAATTCAAACCGACAACTTTGCCTCGCATACCTTCTAATTTGCCATCTACAAAAACGAAGTCGCCCACCTTCAAATCAAACTTATCGTTATAGTAAGCGCAAGTTATATGCCTATCAGGGAAATATACATCTACCACAGATTTTCTCACTTCACCATTTGGCTCTTTTGGAATTGTTTCTAATCTTTTCTCGTTTGTTTCATCATCTGTTTTAAATCCAATTTTAAAACTCATATTACCACTCCTTTTTTGTTTTACATCTTAATTATAGCGTGTGTGATGTACAATAAAAAGGACAGATGAAAACTTTATAAAAAGCATACACCCCCACTGTGTTTTTCACACAGTGGGGGTGTATTATTCTTCAACTATTTCAACTTCTTCTGGTGAGAACAAGTAGTTTTCGCCGGTATTATCAATAATTCTAAACCAACCATATTCTACCGATATAACATCGTAAATTTTACCGTTTGTTAATGATACATCGCTTTTTTCGATATACTTAACTTTCATTCTCCAAAACCTTTAAATAATCATCGAATCTTGCGTCGATGTATTCGGCAATGAGCGTGGTCATCGGTGTTGCATCGTTTTCTTTATAATACGCATCAAACGCGTCGTAGTAGCGTTTGCGGTCGGTAAATTTTACATTGATTGGTGGGTAGCCGTTCCGAATCAAGTCAAGATTCATAATAAGACGGCCTGTTCTGCCGTTACCATCGATAAACGGATGAACCCCCTCAAACTCAAGATGAAAACGAGCAATACGCTCGACAATATGCATTGTATTCGCGCGCTCCTCATTCACCCTTAACAACTCATTCATCTTCGGCTCAATCAAATATGGTTGCACCGGTTCGGTATAAGCCCCCATAATGCGTACAGGAATGCGTCGGTAAACGCCTTTATCTTCAGGGCGATTCATAAGCACAAGCGCATGAATGTTTTTGATTACCGATTCAGAAAGTGCTGTATTGTTTTGTGCGATATCATGAACATATAAAAACGCATCTCTATGGCCAACCGCTTCCAAATGGTCCTTAAGCGGTTTTTGGTCAATGGTCATACCTTCTAATGCCATCGCCGTTTCCTTGAGCGTTAAGGTATTGCCTTCAATCGCGTTAGAGTTGTAGGTAAACTCAACCATAAACTCTTCACGCAGACGCTCTACTTCGCCCTGCGTTAAAGGGCGCAAGGAAGAAAGACGCTCTTTTTTAGCATCTATCTTAGAAAATATAGCAGGACGCGACAGGCGCCCATCAACAGGTTTGGTGGCGTTTTCAGGAATCATATAGAGTTTTCCTTTACGCACAACACCTGAAACTTTACCTTCAGCGCATAAAACACGTACTCGGCGTGGCGAAACGCCCCACTTTTCTGCCGCTTTTGACACTTTAATATAATCCATTTGAGTTATCCTCCATCAGATTATTCCTTTTATATTGGTAGTATAGCACGTTTTAGGAATAATATCAAGCGTTTTTGCCAAGAAATTTTATAGTTTTATTCCCAAAATCAAACTTATTGTTGTAATCATTTCCACATGAGCAGATGCATCAGCACATTTAGATGTTGCTTTTTCGATATGCAGTGAAAATATGGATTGAGGAAACTTGCAAAAAATGATATAATGTAGTCGAGGTGCAAATACTATGAAAAAACTTAAAGGATTGATTATAATGATTTTAATATCACTCTCATTCTTTGGAATGACCGCTTGTGATGGTGCAAAAGGAACATCATCGACCTACGAACAGATTACCGCCGAGCAAGCCAAATCCATTATGGACACCGAAAAGGATTACGTTATCATAGATGCACGTACTGAAGAAGAATTTTCCGAGGGACATATCAAAAACGCAATTTTAATTCCCGAACACGAAATTGCAGAACGTGCCAAAAAAGAACTGCTTGACAAAGAGCAACTGATATTAGTCTACTGTCGAAGTGGTAGGAGAAGTAAAATCGCATCCGATGAGCTTGTTAAACTCGGTTACAACAACGTAAAAGAATTTGGCGGCATCATCGACTGGCCGTATGAGATTGTAAAGTGAGGTCACACGCGATGAACAATTACAATGCAGAAGTAAAGCAACGATTCGGCGAAACGAACGCCTATAAAGAATATGAGCAAAAAACCGCAGATTACAGCAAAGATAAGTGGCAAGAGATAAATGATGGACTGATGACGGTCTTTGTAAAATTGGCCGAGTGCAAACAAAACGGCTGTGCTGCTGATTCTGACAAAACACAATCGCTTGTAAAAGAATTACATGCGTATATAACCGAGAACTACTACACTTGTACGAATGAAATCCTTATGGGACTTGGCCAAATGTATATTGCCGATGAACGATTCAAAACAAATATTGATAAAAACGGAGAGGGCACCGCCGAATTTGTTTCAAAAGCGATAGAAAAATATTGTAGATAACAACATGACCATTTTGCCGTTAGGCAACCTTTAAATGCGAGAGCATTTTTGATAAAGCGCGAGGGTTACCCTCGTAGATTTTTCAACTCAACAAATGCAAAAGAGAAATGTGGCTACATTTCTCTTTTTTGTGTTTTTGGAGCGACAGGGGTCATAGGAATTTTCCCCTGAAAACGGCAAGGTGGCACGAGAGGCCACCGTAGCCAGTGCTTGTGGGGGCTTTTTTTAGGTGCCAGGTTTACAATTTGTTAATATTTTCAAACTTGATTTTAATTTTTTTAACGACTTTTTCATAAAACTAATTTGTAAAAAACGTTTTTGAATTTTTTGTTTTCAAAAAATAAATTTTACTTTTTCAAAAACATTTTCAAGCATTTTCACTAGTGATTTTGTTTTTGAAAACACTTTTTTAAAATTTAAAATCCTTCCAAAAAAATTTTAAAAAATACTTTCTACAAAAAAATCTCCGTGTTTTTCACACGGAGATTTTTTATTTTCCTTGTTCGCACAAGATGTTTTTATATTGCTTAACTAAACAATTTTCGCAACTGATAACCTATCCAATATCGTTTTCACACAGTTGATTATAAATCCACTGAGTTGGTGTATACATATGTTCTGAATAGTCATCAATCGCCTCACCGTTAAGACTTTTATAACCGTTTTCCATAAAAATTTTGTTCCAAGCAAGTTTATGTCGAACTGCTTTTTCTTCTGTATCATTAAGTGTTTCGAGTGCAAACATACACGGTCGAACACCTTCCATTTGTTGCATAAATGATCTTGAAAAGAATCTTCTAAGTTTAAAATGATGTCTAAAAGTTTCTCTTTCTGAACCTAAAAAACAATAATCAATAAAATAAGTTTTCTTCTTTTTAGGCAGAAAAATATAAATCACTCTGTCTTTTTTAACATTA
>JBGVHY010000224.1:0-15531 GCA_045122755.1 Acutalibacteraceae bacterium
GCCTGCAAACCGAAAAGCTCAAACAATGTACCGATGAAAATATAAGCACCTGCGCCGAAAATGTAACCGCCTAAGAACTTATTGCGGTGCGGACTATTGGATTTTGCGAGGTTATCGAAAAATCCAACCGCCGTTTCCAGCAGCATCTGGAATTTGCCCGGAACAAGCTTAAACTTAGGTATTACGAAAACTCTGACTATTGCCGCGAAAAGAAGTAAAATTGCCGTTACAACAAAGCCTGAAATTACTGCCGGGTTTACATCTTTAAACCCGAAAAGGCTTATCAGATTTTCCTCATGCAAAACCGCATCTCTCATAGCCTCGCTAAGCGTTTCATGCTTACCTTCGCCTGTGTTAGTCAGCACAATCCCGACTATCAGCAGAATAAGCAATACTGCCCAAGCAATCAAAAATATATTCCTTTTATTTTTACTCATTAGCCTCCCCTTCTTATGTAAAAATAAATAACTAATTTGTCCAATAAGACTCATATGTGTAATTTTAATACTTTTAATTTTGTAAGTCAATAAAAGTTACATTATTTTAATTATTCTTTTAATATTTTATGAAAAAAGCTTAAAAACTGCACAAAAAAGCTCCGCCTTAGCGGAGTTTTTTGTTATTGTTTAAAAATCCTACCGTTACAAGTAATAAAAGGTTGATTACAACCAGATGAATACCGCAAATAAGCCAAGGGGCGAGCATATCATTACAAAGCAAACATTTGAGAAGCTTTGTCTTGAGTGAAACAGAATCAACGCTGTCCATTCCCTCAGCTTCAACAAGCTTTTCGGATAAGATTTTATCGCCGATACCGCTTGCATAAAACGCTATTACAACAAAATTTATAAATGCGCCGACAGCCGCGCGGGCAAAACTGAACCATTTATAAATTTTTGATGATTTTATGCCTTTTATAAGCTCAGGAAAAGCCTTTTTGCAAGCAATCTTACCGTTTACCGAGAGAATATTCATAGTATCCTCTTTTTCCTCACCGATATATGCGACAGCACCTTTTATAACCTGCTCGGCAATAACTGCGTCAGTCTTATCACTGTTACAGCAGCTTTGATACTGATTAAAACCTGCGCCGACAGCAATAACCTCGGTTTCTTTCTCATCACCTTCGTTTAAAAGTTCAGTTTCAATGCCTAGAACATCGGCAATTTTTATTGTTTTTACAACAGATTCATTAATGTGGGTTTCATTTTCTACAACCGCATCTTTTGTAAAATAAACCTTTTTAACACGCGAAAGTTTTTCAACATCAGAGGTATTTTCAAGCGAAATACCGTTCTGCTTCATGTTTTTGAGCGAGAAAAGTCCTGCCATAACAACGCCCGAATTAATTGAAAGCGGATTAGCAAAAAGCAAGTACATACCAAGCACATAAAGTGCATCCATAAAAGGTAAACCTTTTGCCATTTTAAGAATAAACATAATTACTGCAATTACAACCGCAGCAATGGTATAAACCTTTGTAATAAGTGCTGTTGCGCGCTCAGCTTTTGAAGGCTCAAGGGTTTTACTTTCTTCAAAGTCAATTTCATAAGGAAAAGCGCTGAGATAAGTTACTTCACCCTCATCAGCAAGGTTGAATTTGCCGGCTTTATAATTCTTCTTACCTTTTTCATTTTCATAAACATAATCAAAAGCAAGATGCTCGCCGCGGACTGCCTTGATAACATCGCCTTGTGAAAGCTCTTTTGCCGAAACCTGTTTTATTTCGTCACCGTTTACAACGTTATAATAAAGCTTACATTCCTCATCTTCGAGCAGCTTGTCCGAAAAGCAAGAACAGATTAAATCAAAAACAGCTTTTGAAAGCGAATAAACAACCGCAACTACTGCTGCCGCCATAAATTCCTGTGAAGCGAAAATAATAAGCACCGCAACGGTCGAAATAAGCGACGAATGAACCTTACCGCCGATTAATTTTTCAATAGCCTCAACCGCAATTCTACAATAAGTAATAGCGATCGCGAGCGCATAAACTACAATTGAAATTTTATTTGAAAGCATTTTCATAGCGATAAAAATGAGCATCGCCGAAATCAGAACCAAAAGCAGATTTATCGCAAAATCGCTTTTTGAAGAATTCTTAAACTTATATTTCATCTGTTTCATTCCTTTTCACAAATATACACTTTATTCTAACATTAATTATTATTTTCGTCAATAAAAATTTAACAAACAATATACTATTTTCATAAATATAGTATGACAGGATAATTAAACTAAGAAATGAGGGTCTTTATTTTGATTATAACCGTTATAGGCAGTGACAACCGGCAGCGCGAACTTGCAAAGCTTTTTAACAAGCATTACGACACGATTTATTTAAGCGGAAATGAAGAATTGAAGGTAATGTTAAGCATTGTAAAAATTTCTGACGCAATAATTCTTCCCCTGCCGATGACACGTGATAATCAAAAAATAAATACTACCGACTTTTCTATTTCCGCTATGTTCGATGCAGTAAATGAAAATGCTGTTGTTTTTGCAGGTATGTGCAAGGATATTTCTTGCAAGGCAAAAATTATTGACTACAACAACGACGAAGAGTTTACTTTAAAAAATGCCTTTTATACTGCCGAAAGTGCCGTAAGCCTAAGCATTGCAAACACACCTTTTTCGCTTAAGGATGCTCAAATCTTAATTCTCGGCAACGGACGAATCGGAAAATATCTTGGAATGCTGCTGAGTCCATTTTGCGATAACCTTACAGTAAGCGCCCGATGCGAAAAAGATTTTGAATATATCCGCAATCAAGGATTAAAAAGCATAAATTCCAATGAAATCAGCGATTTATCGGGCTTTGACATAGTTTTTAATACAATTCCTCACAATGTTATCACAAAAGGAACGCTTGACACCATAAAAAACAACGCGCTGATAATCGATTTAGCCTCGAAAAACAGCGGTCTTTCAGATTCACGCTCAAGTTATATTGATGCCAAGGCGCTCCCGGCAAAATACTGTCCATCGAGCAGCGCAAAAGCGTTATATGATTCTGTCATCAGACAATTATAAGCAAAAATTCCCGTAGAAAGGACGGTTTTTATTATGAACAATGTCAGGGTAGGCTTTGCGCTCTGCGGGTCTTACTGCACCTTTGCGCGTGTCATACCTGTTATTGAAAAATTAAAGCGTGAAGGCGCTGATATCACGCCGATTATGTCGGAAAATGCTTATTCAACCGACACAAGATTCGGAAAAGCTGAAGAACATATAAAACGGATAGAAGATATCTGCAATAAAAAAATAATATCTAAAATAACCGAAGCCGAGCCGATAGGTCCGAAAAAACTACTTGATATACTAATCATCGAGCCTTGCACAGGAAATACGCTCGGAAAATTAGCAAACGGTATTACTGATACATCAGTCACAATGGCGGCAAAGGCGCATCTTCGCAACAACCGTCCTGTGCTGATTGCGGTTTCTACTAACGACGGACTTTCAACCAGCGCAAAAAATATAGGCATACTTCACAACTGCAAAAATGTTTTCTTTGTCCCCTATACTCAGGACGACCCGCTTGCAAAAGAGTGCTCACTGGTAGCGGATTTTGATAAAACCATCATCGCTATGCACAATGCCCTCGAAAACAGGCAGATGCAACCGATAATAATCTAAAGATTTAGTAAAATATTGAATAATTTATTGAAATTAAGTAAAAAGTCTATTATAATGATAATAGACTTTTATTTTTTAAGGATTTAAGCTTATGAAAAACATACAATTCAAAAAATATCTTTATATTGGTCTTACGATTTTTATTTCGCTTGGAGCTAGTATTCTTTTGTATTTTATTTTAGACAGAATGTCGGAGCTAGGCGAAGTGATATCGGTAATTTATGAAGCAGCAAAACCGCTGGTTTACGGCGCGGTTATCGCTTATGTGCTTTATCCTGTCTGCATTTACTTTGAGCGGATTTTCAGAAAAGTGTTCAAAAAGGTTAAAAACCGCAAGGTCGCAAATAAGCTGACCAGAGCAATAAGTATCTTTTTAAGCTTTATTTTCGGTATCGGTGTTATTACAATAGTGCTTTATATGGTGATTCCTCAGCTTTACGACAGTATCGCGAGAATCGTCGAATCAGCACCGGCTTACATTGAAAAGATTTATATTTTCGTTGATAATCAGCTCGCTGATAACGACGAATTAAGAGAAACAGTTACTGATGCGATTAGCAAATACACAAAAGATATTACAACTATACTTACCAACTGGAGCGGTCAGATAGGCAATGTTGTAAAAAGCATCGGCGACGGTGTTTTATCGGTATTTGTTGTCACAAAGAATATTTTTATCGGTATTATCGTTGCAGTTTATCTGCTTGCTGACCGTCATCAGTTCAAAGCAGGGCTTAAAAGATTTATTGAGCTTGTATTCAAGAAAAATACTGCAATATCGGTCAAGGACGAAATCAAATATGCAAACCACATTGTGCTTAATTTTATTTCGGGAAGAATAGTTGACTCAACTATTATCGGTATACTTTGCTATATTCTTATGATAATTCTTCAGCTTCCGTTCCCGCTGCTTATCGCGGTTTTAGTCGGTGTTACAAATGTAATCCCGTTCTTCGGTCCGTTCCTAGGTGCTATCCCGTCGGCACTTCTTATTCTTATTGAAGACCCGATAAAATGTATTATCTTCGTTGTTATGATAATTATTTTACAGCAGATTGACGGCAATATTATAGGACCTAGAGTTGTAGGCGAATCAATCGGTCTTTCAAGCTTCTGGGTGCTTTTCTCAATACTTCTCTTCAGCGGACTTTTCGGTATAACCGGTATGATTATCGGTGTTCCTGTATTCGCAATTATTTATGATATAATTAAAAAAGTAATTGTAAAAAGCGAAGAGAAAAAGAAACAAAAAGAATTAAAACAAAATAAGCAATAACAAAATCCGCTTGGAAATTTCCAAGCGGATTTTGATTTTAATAATCAATTACAGCGCTGTTAATATCTTTATACAAAAGCTTTTTGCCGACATAATCTTATAATACGTGTAGAAATGCTGTCCTTCACCTGATTCTCTTACTTTAAAAGTAGAAGCATTAATATAAAGCTCAATAATATGCTAAATATCTTTTTTAAGAAATCATCTCCTTTACAGTTAAATTATAAAAAAACCATAACGCATATCAATTGTAGCATTGACACATATTTTTGACGTAATTTTGTGATAAATTACCAAAGATTGTGATTTCCATTTATTACGGGTTGACATAACAGGAAAAATATAAGATAATTATAAAAGAATTTTTAGAAATAAAGGAATAAAGATGATGAAAAAATTATTAGCATTTACCCTGTCCATTGTTATGATATTCCAGCTTAGTGCTACGGCGCTTGCTTTTACCGATACAACTAACAATCCTTTTACAGGCAAAAAATATACACATGATGACCGGTTTGCCGGCGCCGAAATCATTCACGGTGTTGATGTTTCATATTATCAGACCACCGCTGATTTCGCAAAGGCAAAAGCAGCAGGCGCTGACTTTGTATTTCTTCGCGCAGGTTACAGAGGCAGTTCAAAAGGAACGCTTTACAAGGACACCACTTTTGATAAATATGCCGCTGCTGCAACTGATGCAGGACTTGATCTCGGCGCATACATATACTCTCAGGCAATCACAGTTGATGAGGCTAAGGAAGAAGCTGATTATATTATAGGAATAGTTAGGAATTATAATATTACGCTTCCGCTTGTTTTCGACTTTGAATACGCCTCGGGCGCATCAAGTCGACTCAGAGCCGCAAAATTATCTGCTAAAAAACAAACTGATATATGTCTTGCTTTCTGTGAACGTGTTGAAGCGGCAGGTTATACCGCTATGGTTTACGCCAACCACTCGATGCTTACAAACGACCTTAATGACGAGGATATTGCGGCAAAATACGATATTTGGCTTGCAAATTATTCGACCACTCCTACCCTTTCGGGTAAGCTTTACAGTCAGGAGTACGCTTATTGGCAGTATTCAAGCACAGGAAGTGTTAACGGAATTTCAGGTAGTGTTGACTGCAACTTTAGATATTATAAGAAACCAACTCAGGTGACAAATCTTAAAATCACCGGCGAAACTATGAGTGGAACAACTCTTTCTTGGGACAGAATAAAAGGCTGCTATGGTTACGAGATTTATAAAATCAATCTTTCAACCGGCGTTTATGAAAAGATTTCGACAGTTCGCGGTGCATCTACCACTACATACACCGATGTTTCCTCAATGGGTATACCTAACACATACAAGGTAAGAGCAATTAATGCCTACAAAGGCAGTTTTGACGGCGGCGAATATTCAAATGAAGTCGCTTCAAAAGGCGTATTTAAAATCAGTGTAAGCTCAAACGGTGCAGGATACGCAGTTCTTAACTGGCAGGTGTTCCCTGGTGCTGACGAATATCAGCTATTGCGTGCTGATGCCGAAAACGGTCAGTACAAGACAATTGCAACTGTAATCGGCGGCACAACTCATTACACCGATAACACTGATAACCCATTCAAGACTTATTACTACATGGTAACTGCAATTCTCAAGGACGAGAACGGCGAGGCGATTGCTAATCAGTACACCCCTGTTTTAAAGCTTGACAAACCGCAACCGAAAATGAACAGCGCGGCACTTAAAACCGCAGGTTCAATCGAAATTAAGTGGACAAATGTAAGCGGTGTGACAGGTACTGAGATTTACAGAGCCGCAGGCACAGGCGCATATGCGAAAATCGCTACAGTTTCGGCAACCACTACCAGCTACACCAACAAAGGACTTACAAAAGGTATAAAATACACTTATAAAGTACGCCACTATTCAGTAAAGAATGGCAAGACCTATTATAGCAATTTTACCGGTACAAAATCTGCAACTACGCTTAAAAAAGCTACTATAAAAGTAACTGCTGCGAAAAAATCCGCAAAAATCGCAATAACCAAGGTTGCCGGTTGCGGCGGATATGAAATTTATATGAAAGCCCCGGGTGGCAAATATACTCTTGTAAAAACTACCACTAAAACTACATATACAAGAAAGAAGCTCACTTCAAAATCAAAATATAAATTCAAAGTTAGAGCTTATAAAAAGGTAAACGGCAAAAAGGTTTACGGTGCTTATTCAAAGGTAAAAACGGTAAAAGTTAAATAAAAGGGCGTGAAATTTTGAAAATTGCAGGCAAGATTATTTATGCTTTATGGGCGATTGTTATAGCGGCGGTGCTTTGTTTCTACTGCTTCTCGTGTTATATGGGATTTTCAGTTAAGGAGCTAGCGGTATCGTCAATTGAATCACAAGGCAAGGATTTTGCAAACTACGATGCTCTAATCAGTGAAAATGATTATATAAAGCTCTGGCACGAAAAACCTGATAATGCTTCGTATGACAGAGTACAGATGGAAGAGCTTAAAATCACTCAGGAATACACTCTTTCCCGTCCGTATATTATGGCTTTCAAGGATAACGACAATATTTTTTCGCTGAGCAAAATCGGTTATATCTATAATATTAAGATGTACGATGCAAACGGTAACGAGGTAAAATCAGTTGCACCTGAGAATTCAAAGGTCGTTCTTGATGTTTCCTATGAAGGCTTGAATTACAACGTTAACAGTGTTGTCTACGACAACGATTATGACGAGTACGGTGTAAATACTTTCAGCGGTATCGGTCTTGCGGTTATTCTGCTGATAAACTCGATTGCAAGGAATGTCCGCTACTTTGATTACTGTGTAAAACGCAGACGCAAACGGCACCTGATACGCTTTATACAGCCGTATGTATTTGTAACATTGATAATAGCGGCAATTGTGCTTGACGCTTTACCGTATGCGCTTATGCTCGGTATCGCAGAGGAATTTATCTTTACACTTATATTTACTCTATTAAATCTTAAAAACAGAAAAATATAACAAAAGCGCACTTCTTTAATAAGAAGTGCGCTTTTATTATATTAAAATTTATCTTTTCTTTCTTGTTCTTAAAATTACATAACCCGAAATACCGGCTACGAGTAATGACATCATCGGGAATGCAACATCACCGGTTTCAGGTGAAGTATCATCCGTCCAACTACCTGCACCGAATATTTTTTCGTAAACATCGGCTTCAAGCATACCGATTTCAGCATAGTCAATACCGTATTTTTCTTCACAGTATTTCTGAGTAGCTTCTGAAGCATTTGACCAAGCTTTGATAAATGCAGCTAACTTATTGTAATCTTCTTCTGTTTCGTAATCGTCAACAGAAAGACCCGGAAGAGCATCATAAAGCTTTTTAATCTTCTTAGCATCTTTCATATTGAAAGGTCTTGTAACAACTGTTGTTGTTGTAAGATCAGTGTTTTTGTTACCCGGAACGTAGATTGCTGAGAATCTTGCTTTAACATCAGTAATACCTACTGTGCCGCCGCTACCGCCCTGCTCTTTGTTAGCAAGGAGTGAATAGTTCTGAGCTGCTATAGAGATACCTGTAATATTCTCTGCCTCGATTTCGGAAACATCAAGATAAATAGTCTTTTTCTGACCTGCAGGAACCATTTCCATTACCTTGCAGGAAATGTCTGTACCCTCGTATTTAGCAAAGATTGAAATACAGAACTGGATAGGTGTCTGCTCAGAAACGCAAGTCTTGTTGTTCTTCTGACACCAAGCTTTATAAGTTGCGTTATAAGTGTTCTTATAACCATGAGTAGACTGAACAGAATAAACATCAATAGCGAGGTAGCCTGCCTTTGTAGGATCAGGATTTTCCTTAGCATATTTGAGCGCGTTCTTCATCTGGCTTGAGAAGTCATAAGTTTCGCCCTGAGGCTTCTGGTTCTTATGGTCACCTACATTCGGGTCGACAAGACGTGCATCTTCTGATTTACCTGAGTAATGATAATACGCCTGATGCTGCTGCTGAAGTCGCGGATACGGACTTGCAAGTTCAACCTGATAACCGCCTGAAACTAATGATTTAGCCTCAGCGTAATCGCTTGTATACTTAGCATCATAAGTTACCTTTTTGCTTGGATTAGCAGGGTCTTTATAACCCTGTTTTGTGTTATCTTTATCGTAATTCTTATCAATTACCTCATAGCTGTCATAGTAACCATCGTAAAGATAGTTTACAAATGAAGCATGAGTACCTGCACCGTAGGTTTCAGCGTAAGCCTGAGCGGTGAAATCATAGAAATGATATCCAGCAAACTCATAGTCGCCATCCCCTGATGTAGCAGTTGTTTTTGTACCGGTATCGGTAGTGCTTGTAAGACTGCCTGTATAAAGAGGTGAAACGAAACCTTCAATGGTATTCATAATTCTGTCTGTGAATCTGCTCTTGATTGATGTAATATCAACATCTTTTTTGCCGTTTGAGCAGTCTGCAGTAATTTTAGCAATGTCGCTTTCCTGCAAAAGTGCGCCGCCCTGACCGTTATCATAACCTAAGAATTTACCTGCATCATCAGTTTTAGCAGTAAGACGGTTACCGTCTTTATCGTATCTCTTAGCTTTATCTAAATCATAGTAAACATTATCAACAGGATCGTATTTCCAGAATGCCATCAAAGCAATTTTAACGGTTTTTACCGAGTTTATATCAAAATTTGATACATCAATACTGAAAGTATATTCTTTATTAGAGTCAATCCAAGTCTGAACAGGGATATAAGTTTCACCCTCAAACGGGAAAATTGCAACCTGGAATTCGCCCTGCATATCCTTGCCTTCTGTATCCTTGATCTGAGGGAATTTGCAGGTAATGCTTACTTTACCTGTACCGCCTGCCTGATTCGCAGTAACAATAGCCTTGTTAAATGCATCTCTGTCAAGGTCGAAAGCAACGTTAATCTGCTTGGTTTCAACCTTGGTCATCTGTTTCATATAAACCCAACCGGCTGAACCGAGCTTTGTAGTTTTATCAATATTAACGTAAGCTGACTCATCATAACCGCCTGCGGCGCTGAATTTTACAGTAGCAGGAGTATCAGCATATTCTGATTTCAAATAATGCTTTGACCAGTCGGTAAGTGAAACGTAATCGTTCTTGCCTGCAGCTGCAGGTGCAGTGTAAGGAGTGATTTCAGGAACGCCTGCATAAGTGATACCTGACATTTCAACTGCTGCTTCAACGTTTTTAGTGCTTTCATAGTTGTAAAGAGAAATAATGATGCTCTCTACATTATCAAGATTCTCAAGAGGCTTATCATTAGAACCGAGAAGCTTAAAAGCTTTATTAGTATGCTGCTGGTAAACAGTATTGTAAGTAACGCCTAAAGAAGCCAGCTTAATCTGTCTGTCAACTTTAGTACCGTTTATATCAACTTCATAAGTATTTTTAAATTTAGTATAAATTCTTAACTGACAGTCAGTAAATTCACCTTTATACAAACCGCTTATAAGGTTAGCTTTTGTAAGGTAATATGAGAAATAAAGCGTTTTATTATCAGCTTTGAGATAATTTTTTTTCATTTCATCAGTAACCGGAATTTCAAGGTTAGCTGCATACTGATAGTCGCCGCCGTCAGTTACGGATTTTTTCTCAAGAGAAATCGAGCCGTTTGACTTTGCAGTTACCGAAGCACCTGCTTTAGCGGCTGATTTAACATATTCACCGTCTCTTGTAATATCCTGCTTCTTATCATAAAGGACATTCATCTCATTGTTTGAAAGCCACTTTGATGATTTGAGCATATCAGATGTAAATTTAATAAAATACTGCGGGTCACCGGTAAGAGCAGTTGTAGACTCTGCCTGAGTGCTTACAGTAGTTCCTGCTGTTGCACTTGTTTCAGTTTCGGCAAATGCAGAAACAAGGCCCATTGAGCCAATCATTACGACAATCGCCATAAGAAAACAAAGCAATTTTTTAGAATTTTTCATTTTAAAGCCTCCTGTTTTTAATGAAATTAATATTGCATTTGTTGCGTAGGGGATAATTACCCATTTATACGGTAAATATTATATCAAACAGACGGAATTTTTTCAACCGCTTTTCAGAAATATTAATAAATTATTCCGTTATGCACAAAAACAATTTTTAATTTTGTGCAATTCAAACAACCGATACAATAAAGATTGCCCCGACGAAAAACGCCGAGACAATCTTTTAAGAGAGTTATAGAAAATCATTATACTCCATTTCATTTACCGAATAATTATATACTCCATTCCATTAATTCTAATTATTCGCTCTCATTACCACTTATCGTCTTCATAAGGGTCATAATTTGTTGTAGCTTCTGTACCTTGTGTTGGATCTCCCTGTGAAGCTGCAATAATATCAAGAGATTCATATTTCTCTGATTCTAAAACGATTTTTTCAAATATCATTAAAACAGTTCCCTCTCTGAAATATTAGTTGTTAGCTGCTGCCCAACCATCAACAAGCTCTTTTGTTTCACCTGTTAATGATGAATAATCGCTATTCGGATCTTCCACATATTCATCAGCGATCGCTGCAACATTACGAGTTGATGTTGTTGCTGAATAGTAGTAAACACCGTCAACTTTAATATATGCGCGAGCAGTAAAATCTCTGTTTAAGTTACCTGTTTGAGCATTATAGGCATTGCTTTTTTTAATATTAACAATAGATCCTACAATTGTATTTTCACTATACAACCCTTGTGTGAGGTCATATTCAACTGTAACAGCATTTTCTGCTGCAGCATCATCTATAGTAAGCTCTTCTCCGATTAAGTCTGCAGGTCCGATAAGTGTACCGATTTCTTCAACTGTACCGGTTACTTTAGAAGCGTCATAAGTTGTGTAGAATCTAATGCCGCCGCCATTTGAAAGTCTGATAGAAGCTTTATCCTGTGTAGCTATAGCATCAGCAGGAGTTGATGCTGAAGCTGAACCAGGTTTTGCAGCAGTAATGTTATCAATATTAGCATACTGACCATTATAATGGTTACCAGGACGAATGCAAATAGCATCAATATTTTTGATGTCATCAGCAGTAATTCTCTTTTCAACGTCATATGTACCAGTTGCACTAAATGAATTATCTGCTAACGAATAATATTTTACATCTACAACTGAGAATGTCTTAGCTGATTTAGAATTGATATGACCGCTATCATACGGTGTATCCCAATACACTACTCCATCGATTTCAAGACCATAGTGGCTACCTTTATTTGTACCATCCCAGCCTGAACCTACACTCTGCCAAGCATCGAATTTTAAATCTGTAAGACCGGTTGTATCAATTTCAATTCTTGCATAGTTTGTAACAGTTAAATCGCTGTCCCACTGATTCATACCGACTTTCAAAGCTTCGTTTGCAATTTCTGCTGAAGAAGCTGTACCGACAGTAGTTACAAAGCTCATATCATTGTCATCAAATGTGATACCTGCACCAACAGGAGCTGCTGTAGTGGTTTCAGTTTCGGTTGGAGCTGTTGTAACTGCCCCTTCGCCGTCTACTGCATAAACATAAATATCAGAAACATAAACTTCAGCATTTGCTTCATCTGCCGAATTAGGTGTCAATGAATAGAAACCGAAATCACCTGACATATCTGAAAGTGCCTCAAATCCAAAATCAGCATATGTAAAGTTAAATTCCTGTGGAGTAGATGTAAGATATGCCACCGCATTGTTTACACCTGAACCAAACATAAGCTGTAAGTTTGTATTTGTTGTACCTTCTGCACAATAAGCGGTAAATGAAAGACCGCCGTACTCTTTGATTGTGTTAAGCCAACCCCATGACTGATAGAATCTGCCGCTTTTAGCACCTGTAAGTTTGATATAACCGTCTGCGCTTGTGTCAGTTGTCCATCCGCCCTCATAGTAACCCTGGCTTGTTGCATTATCAGACCAATCAATAAGCAAGGTTTTGTCTGTTGTAGCAGCACTTGTTACGAAAGATGTAACAGCTAATGATGCAACTAATACAACAGAAAGAACAATTAATAGTATTTTTTTCATAATGTCTTCTCCTTAAAATTTTTTTAAATTAATGATTTAACCATATCAATTTAGTCTAATTTGATTATAAATCCTAAAGCAAAACATATCAATTGTACTCAAAGGCAACTTATATAAATGTTAATTCACCATATTGGAGAATTATCTACTGCAAAAATTGGAATAAATAATCCCCTTGAAAATTGATATGACCTCCAAAAGTGTCTAACTTTTTGGGTGCATATCAAAATTCAAAGGGAATTTGATTCTATATTTATTTACAAAGCGGTTTTAAACGAGGCGCAATGATAATGCTCAACACCGATTTTACTATATCGAACGGAATAAATGGGAAAACGCAGGTGCAAAGTGCAGTCCAGAGCCCTACCCCGTTTCCACTGACGCTCATTACAATCATATAATGAACTGTTCCGATGAAATAGCAGACGAACAATGCCGCGATACAGCCGAGCATTGTAAACATACCGCTCGAAAGTGTTTTATTAAGGCATTTTGAAGCGATGCCTATAAGCGGAACCATAATTATATATGAGTAAAGATAGCCGCCTGTCGGTCCGATTAATACTCCGAGTCCGCCGTTCATCCCCGAAAATACAGGAACGCCGACAAGACCGATTATCAAATATAAAGCAACCGAAATTATAGCGCGTTTTTCACCTAAAATCATTGTAGATACCATAACACCAAAGGTTGCAAGTGTTATCGGCACAACTCCCGTCGGAATTGTAATCATACCGCAGACACAGCACACCGCCGCAAAAAGACTTACAAGCGCCATATCTTTAACCGAAAATCCTTTATTTTTACTCATAATCTCACACTAACCTCTCCCGATGAAAGCTCTTCGGTTTCACCGTTTTCATATCTTACAACAAGGCGGGCATTATCATTAATATCAAGCGCCGTTGCCTGTTCTTTATTTTCACCTTTTACAACAAAAACCTCTTTGCCGAGTATTATTGATTTTTGCTTATATTTTTTCATAAAATCGCTGTTTTCAAAATCTTCATAAATTTTAAAAAAGTTATCAATTATCCTTGAAATAAGCTTTTGTTTTATCTGATTATCCTGCGGGTTTTCTTCAAAAATCGCACCCGCGATATCCTTTAACTCATCAGGGAAACCGCTTACAGGATGATAAATATTTACCCCGATGCCAAGTACGGCATAATTAAGACCGCCTGTTTTAAAATCAATGGAGCTTTCAGTTAAAATTCCACAAATTTTTTTGTCACCGATAAAAATATCGTTAACCCATTTTATCCCCGTTTTTTTGTCCGATATCTCTTCAACCGCATCGCTTACAGCAACCGCCGCTGCGGTTGTTATAAAAAGTGATTTTTCGGCAGAAAATGAAGGCTTTAATAGAATACTCATATAAAGTCCGCTCTCAGGCGAGAAAAAATCACGTCCGAGTCTGCCCTTACCGGCGCTCTGACGCTCAGCGATAACGACAGTTTTCTCTTTGCCGCCTTTTTCCGCGGCACTTTTGAGATAATTATTGGTAGAATCAATCTCATCAAGCAAAATAATATCACAATCTGTTTTAAGATACTCTTTTATAGAAGCAAAATTCAAAAATATCACCGTTTATAATATAATGTAAAATGAAAGAAAAGTCAACTTAAAATCAAAAAACTTGACAAATCGGAATTTAAGGTATATAATAGCGAAAGACAAATGAAAAGGGGTGCTGAGGCTACTCGGCTGAGATTGAGCATTATTGCGGCTCTGACCCTATAACCTGATACGGATAATACCGGCGTAGGAATTTCTAAATATCAAGGAGTTTTAGCGTATTTCGGTTTATCGGAATACGTTTTTTGTTTGTCTAAAAATATTATTATTTTTAGGAGGACATTAAGGATGTCAAAGCACAAGAATTTAACAAAAAGACTTGTAATCTCAGCGGTTTTCATTGCAGTTTCAATCGTACTCAATGAATTAACCCCAATCAAATTTCCGTTCGGCGGCTCGGTAACTGTATTCAGTATGGTGCCACTCGCTCTTCTCGGCTGGACCTACGGTGCAAAATGGGGACTTACCTGCGGCGCAGTTATGGGCACACTCGATATGCTTATCGGGGGTCTTGGCAACTTCGCTTGGGTATCAGGAATTGTTGCTTACCTCATTCTCATTTTCGCAGACTACTTTGTAGCTTTCGGCGTATTGGGACTTGCAGGTATTTTCAAAAACAAAATCGAAAATAAAACTGTAGCTTTCGGTCTTGGTGCAGCTATTGCTTGTATTTTAAGATTTTTATGCCACTTCATTTCAGGCGTTACAATTTGGGCTGATTATACTGACGGCTGGGTAGGTGCTTGGATTTACTCGCTTACATACAACGGCGGATATATGCTCCCTGAGCTTATCATCACAGTTGTAGGCTGCTGTGTTGTAATTAATATCAAGCCTATTATGAAAGCTCTTGAAAAATAATTTATCTAAAAATCCTGAAAAAAGTAAAATCCGTACAGAAAATTTTCTGTACGGATTTTTTATTTATTAAAAGTTATTGAAATCGTTGTTCCCTTGCCCGGCTCGCTCTCAACATTCAAAGCCGCGTTGTGATAAACTGCGCCGTGTTTTACAAT